>JANLQO010000297.1:0-4410 GCA_031367855.1 Planctomycetia bacterium
AGCCAACGCCACCGACCACACTTCAACCTGGCATTCCGCGAGACCTTGAAACAATCTGCCTCAAGTGTTTGCAGAAGGCTCCGGAAAAACGGTATGGTAATGCCCAGTTGTTAGCCGATGACTTGCAGCGTTTTCTTAACAATGAACCGATTCTTGCCCGACCGATTGGGCAGATCGAACGGATTGTTCGGCTTTGTCGCCGCTATCCGCGCGAGGCACGATTATTGGGGTTGATCGCTACGCTACTACTCGTAATGACCGGCGGCGCAGTTGCGACGGCTTATAGAATCAACAGCGACCGCGCGCGAATTTCGCAACAGGTTGAACAGATCAGCAAACAAAGAGATGAAATTTCAGTCGAGAAAAAAATATCAGATGACCGACTAACGACCTATCGGACCACTGTTTCAAAGTTGGTCAATAACGTTCCGAATTTACTTGAAAGCGCACCCTTGGGTGCGGGAACCCGACAGGAGTTTCTGACGCTCATGAGCCAGATCCTCGAAGGATCCGAGGAATCCGGAGCGGTTGGCCCGTCACGTCAATGGGGACGCGAAGCGATCGCCCTCCGTGAAGGAGAAAGCCTGCTATCCCAAGCTTTTGCCGATTTGAATCGGAGTGACAAAGCCGAGCAAGCCGCAACTCTCATGCAACGCGCTGCAGACAAATTTGTTGAAGCACAGCAGATTGCTCAGGAGGTACTCGACAATCGGCCAGAGGATCTTTCCAAAGCCGCCTCAAACTTGGCTCATGCCATTTCGCGAGTCGCCAACACAGCTACGTTGCGCGGCGTGGTATGGACCGAAGTTGTTCCCCTTTACAAACGTACTGTTGAACTGCGCCGAGAAGCGTTGGCAGGCGAAAAAAATGAAGGCGGAGGAACTGCATTGCGCAAGGCGGAACTAGGTGCCGAGTTGAATCGATACGCGGACTTCTTGCTTACAGTTAGTAGCAATGACCCAATTCGATTTGCCACCCGTGCCATGGAGAACACTCAAGAAGCGATTGAACTTCTGCAGTCGTCGATCAATGAGTTGCCTGCTGGAGAAAATGGTCAGGCTACCGCGCGGCGCGACCTGGCGTCTTGCTTTGGAACGTTGGCTCGGGCAGCGGAAAGGCGGGGGTTGGAAGAACAAGCTCAGAATGGATACGCCCAATGCGCGGAAGTATTGCGAAAACTGGCTGACGATTTTCCCAACCGATATTCGTTTCGTAAAAGATCGCTGGAAGCTTCCAACGCTTATGGTGATTATTTGTTAGGAAAAAACGCGGATCCTACGCTGGTTCGTCAGCAATACGAGTTCGGTATGCAGGATTTGAAGATCACTTTAGACACGCCGGAACTGCGAGCGCTTCAAAATGGTAACCACGGCTTGGCTATGCAGCACTACCGTTTGGGAATCGCCGAATTGCGAGTCGGAGATACTGCCCGCGCCAAAAGCCACTTCGAACGTTCAGCACTGTTACGAGAAATCGCTTGGCGCGATACTTTGGAAAATACACCTGCAGAGAAGAGCGACCAGCAACTCGACAGTACCATCAGTCAACGAATCGAGTTGATGCTAGCCCAGGCCAGATGTGGGAATACCAACTCGGCCTTGCAGCATGCCAAATGGATTCGCGAGCGAGCCGAGACGCTGGTAAAAGAGCACGGCAACGACGGCTCTGCCGGTGGATTGAATGCTCGGAATCTGTTTCTTCACGCAGCGGCCACCTATGGGCTAGCGTCGGAGCATTTGTCACAAAGCGAGCAGCAAAAATCTACCGCCGCAGCGCTCAGAGCCATTAAGCGATCGATCGAGACGGGTTGGCAAGACAAACAATATCTGCTTAACGACGCAGACCTGCAACCGCTACAAAAACAAAGCGAATATCAACAATTGCTCTCGGCTATGCGCAGCGATTGACGCCCAACCTTGTCAGCCACTTGGATTTGTCGAATGCGCCGGTAGCGCGCAGAGCTCTCTATCTCTGCGCACTATACGAGAGAGTAGTTTGCAAAAACTAAAAGATGTCCGGTTCTTGCCCGGAGCTGCGGCCAGCTAGAAAGTCGAAGTCGCAGCCGAGGTGGGCTTGGGTGACGTGCTTGGCAAACAGAGCATGGTAGCCGCGAGTCCATTTGGGTTCGGGAGCGGTCCAGGCTGATTTTCGCTTGGCAAATTCTTCATCGGTGACGTGCCAATGGATCGAGCGATTGGCCACGTCGAGTTCAATTTCGTCGCCGGTTTGCACGAGTGCTAGCGGGCCGCCGAGATGCGATTCGGGAGAGACGTGCAAGATACAAGTCCCATAGCTGGTGCCGCTCATACGCGCATCGGAGATTCGCACCATGTCGCGCACACCTTGCACGAGCAGCTTCTTTGGAATCGGTAACATGCCCCACTCGGGAAAGCCCGGTGCGCCCAGCGGACCAGCGCTGCGAAGGACAATGATACTGTCGGCGGTAACCGGCAAGTCGGGATCGTCGATTTGACTCTTGAGATGCGGATAGTTGTCGAACACCAGCGCGCGGCCGCGATGCTGCAGCAAACGCTTATCCGCGGCGACCGTCTTAAGCACACAGCCATCGGGAGCAAGGTTTCCGCGCAGCACACAGGTGCCACCGGTCGGCCACAGTGGATTGTCGCGTGTGCGAATGATCTCGTCATTGAGCGATTCGCCACCGGCGATTTCTTCGCCAAGCGTGCGACCGGTAACCGTGACGCAGTTGAGGTTGAGTAGCTCGCGGATACGAACCAGCAACGCTCTGAGGCCGCCTGCGTGATGAAAGTCTTCCATCAGAAAGCGACCGCTTGGGCGGAGATCGCCGAGCACCGGAACTTTCTCGGAAAGTTCATCAAAGTGACTGAGAGTCATGGGCACACCGGCGCGACCCGCCATCGCGATCAGGTGCACGATCGCGTTCGTCGAACCACCGATGCACTGCTGAGTTAGGATCGCGTTCTCGAGACTCGCTGCGTTGACGATGTCGCTGGGCTTGAGTTGCTCCCAGGCGAGCTCAACGGCGCGTCGACCCGTGGCGGTGGCTAAGCGAGCGTGTTCGGCGACAACGGCTGGAATGGTGCTAGCGCCGGGTAATGTCATGCCGAGTGCTTCCGCGACACAGGCCATGGTCGAAGCAGTACCCATCGTCATACAGGTGCCCGCAGACCGGCCAATGCAGTTTTCAATATCTTTCCAATCACTATCGCACAGGTTGCCGGCTTGGCGTTCGGCCCAGTACTTCCACACGTCTGAGCCACTGCCGAGTGTTTCGTTTTTCCAGCGAGCTTTGAGCATCGGGCCGGCTGGCATGAAGATGACCGGAATATCGGCGGAGATAGCACCCATCAACAAACCCGGCACGGTCTTATCGCAACCGCCCATTAGCACCGCAGCATCAATGGGATGGCAGCGCAGCGCCTCCTCGGCTTCCATCGCGAGCATATTGCGATAAAGCATCGTGGTAGGCTTCATCAGCATTTCACCGAGGCTCATCACTGGCACTTCGACTGGAAACCCACCGGCTTGCAGGATGCCCCGTTTGACTTCTTCCGCCCGCGTTTTAAAGTGCGAATGACATGTGTTCATGTCGCTCCAAGTGTTCAGAATCGCGACGATGGGTTTGTCACGAAAATCGACATCGTCCAAGCCCATTTGTTTCATCCGCGAGCGATGCCCAAAGCTGCGCAGATCATCTGGGCCGAACCAACGCTGGCTGCGTAGCTTATGTGGATCGCGAGGGGAAGCGGAGACAGGGTTTGTCATAGGTATTTTGTCGATGGATGTTCAAGTGGAACTGCGTAACCTGTTACTCGCATTGTGACCGACCGCAATCTCTTTGAAAACCTATGCAGGGCAGGGGCCTGTTAGCGATCTTCATTGAACCAAAAACCGAAGCGTTGTTCACCCAGTTGAAAGGCGCTGTTCGATGAAAGTTGAATCTCCATAATGCGATACCAGAGACCGTTTTGAGAATGGTTGTCTTGGATCTCCCAAGCGCCATCTGGTCGTTGGATTACGATCGCATGCACGGGGTCAAGGTAAGGGTCGGTAGCAAATGAAGGTAGACCACACGGTGGCTTACGACCGATGATTTCTTTTCGTCCCCGAAACCACCATTGCTGGCCAACGCCTTTGGTGGCATGGATCAGACCAGGGCGACCATTCTGAGTGCAGAAGCGATACCGTTCTTGACCTAGAAACAGCTCATCGTTGTTCTTTAGGACTGTCGAGTCGCTGCGTACGAAGGAGCCGTTAGTACTTTTCTGGTCGACCAAATACCAATGATAACAACCACCTACGCGCCGCCGCTGAATTTCCGCGTGACGTCCCGACATCCAAGAATCATGAAGAACAACTAAGTCGCCATCAATGCGACCAATTCGAAAGCGATCCGTGAAAATTGGATAGGACGTGAAAGTAGTAACA
>JANLQO010000435.1:0-4652 GCA_031367855.1 Planctomycetia bacterium
AGAAAAGTACGTTGCCCGTTCGCACCGCCGAAGCGGTCGGGCGTATCCTCAACAGTTCGGGCCACGAAGCCACCTTTGATGTGCTCAGCAACCCGGAGTTCTTGGCCGAAGGAACCGCTGTGCAAGATCTTCTCAATCCAGACCGAGTGCTCATCGGTGGTGAATCTGCCAAGGCCATCGAGACGCTAGTGAGTATTTATGCGCGCTGGATTCCAAGAGAAAAAATTCTCACGACAAATCTATGGAGCAGCGAATTATCGAAGCTGACTGCCAACGCGTTCTTGGCGCAGCGTGTTTCATCGATCAATGCAATCTCGGCCCTTTGCGAGGCCACGGGCGCGGACGTTGACGAAGTGGCTCGCGCCATCGGAACCGATTCACGTATCGGTCCAAAATTCTTGAAAGCCTCCGTAGGCTTCGGCGGAAGTTGCTTTCAAAAAGACATCTTGAACTTGGTTTATCTCTGCGAGCACTTTGGTTTACGCGAAGTAGCTGCGTACTGGGAACAAGTGGTTTCGATGAACGACTTTCAAAAGCGTCGCTTTAGTGAACGCATCGTAAAAACGCTGTTCAACACGGTATCCGACAAACATATTGCGATTTGGGGTTGGGCATTCAAGAAAGACACGAACGACAGTCGCGAGTCGGCGGCGATACGCGTTTGCCGCGATCTGCTGCGCGAACATGCTCGACTGTTCATCTACGACCCGCGCGTCAGTGACGCGAAGATTCGGGAGGACTTGGTGCAAGCCTTCGCCGATCCTACCGGCCATATGCATCCAGCCGACCAAAGGCTGATCGATGAAAATGTTTCCATCGTCCGCGATTGTTACTCGGCCGCGGACCAGGCGCATGCGATCGCTGTGATGACCGAATGGGATGAATTCAGGCAATTAGACGTTGCCAGGATCTACGAGAGCATGCACCGTCCAGCGTTTGTGTTTGACGGTCGAAATATCCTCGATCGCAAACTCTACAGCGACACCGGTTTTGAAATTCACGCCATCGGTCGCAGCTAAAGTGGCGCAGGCAAGCAAGCCGCCAAGTTATTCACGACAGAATTTAGGGCATCGCTGGACCGGTTGCGGCGGATACTTTGGCCAAGCCGGATTCGCAACACCCACCTGGCAAAGTAGAAATACTGATCCCTTTCCGCTGCGAACAATCTTGCGTTCGACACAACGCGCGCAAATGCTTTGCTGCAAGACTGGGGGCAACGAGTCAGCCTCTGGCTGCATTTCTTCTTGCGGATTCTGTTCAGACATTCGCGGCTTTCAAATCGTGCAGCTTTCCGTTGGTAGCGCTCGAGGTTACGGTAATGTTGGACAACGCTACTTTGTGCTAAATATGGGGTATACAAGATCGCAGCGCAAGCCATTGGATCCGAGCGCTGAGGCAAAGGTTTCCAGCCTGTGTCTGACCTTGCCGATCCGATTCACAGGCTGAAAGCCACTGCCACGTTTTCTCATGCAATTCCCCAAAGACACGGAAACTGATCATGCGATTTGCCCTTTGTAATGAACTCTTTCAAGACTGGCCATGGGACCGCGCGTTGGATTTGACGCTCGCTTGCGGATATACAGGCTGGGAAATTGCACCGTTCACAATGGCAGCAAGCGCGGAACAGATTTCTTCTGCACGCCGCGCCGAGCTAGCCAAGCAAATCGCCAACAGCGGCGTGGAGGTTGTCGGACTGCATTGGTTATTGGCTAAGACCGAAGGTTATCATCTCACCACCAGCGACTCAGCCATTCGGCTGCGGACCGCGGCATACTTGCGTGAACTTTCTCAGCTATGCCGCGATCTTGGTGGCGGTTTGATGGTGCTTGGTTCACCGCTCCAGCGAAATTTCCCGCCCGAAATGACTCACGCCGAAGCCGCCGGCAATGCCACTCAAGTACTTGAGCAAATTCTTCCGCAACTCGAAGCCAATCAAGTCACGCTTGCTCTCGAACCGCTTGGCCCCGTCGAAGGCAACTTCTGGAATCATGCCTCACAAACGGTAGAAGTCATCGAACGAATCGCTTCGCCCTGGATTCGCTTGCACTTGGACGTGAAGGCGATGAGTACCGAAGGAATTCCTATCCCACAACTTATCCACACACACGCCAAGCATCTAGCTCACTTCCACGCCAACGACCCGAATCGGTTGGGACCCGGCATGGGCGAAGTCGATTTCGTCCCCATTTTCAAAGCGCTCCGCGATGTGCACTACACTGGCTGGGTCAGTGTTGAAGTGTTCGATTACTCGCCCGGCATCGAAACCATAGCGAGGCAGAGTATGCAAAACATGCTGGCGGCAATTCAATCCACAGTAGCTGAATGAACTCCATGAATCACGGCCGCAGCCAGCTGTTCAATGTGCTCCTCGCGACAGCATAAAGGCGGCATGATGACAATCACATTTCCAAGCGGTCGCAGCCATACGTTGTACTTGAGCGCCGCTTGGCAAGCGCGCCAACCGCGACGCTCAACCCAAGGAAACGGAGTTTGTGCGGCTCGATTGGAAACCAGTTCCACCGCCGCCATCAGGCCCTTGCGGCGAATGCTACCCACCTGTGGGTGCGTTTCTAGGGGCTGCAAACAGGCCGAGAGATAGGCTCCCTGACGCTCGACATTTTCTAGAGTGTTTTCCGTCTCGAATAAATCTAACGTAGCCAGCGCTGCCGCCGCCGCCAAGGGATTTCCCCCAAACGTATGGCCATGGAAAAAGGATTTTGATTGTTGATAGCTGCCGAGGAAGGCATTCCAGACTTCGCGAGTAGTAATTGCGGCAGCCATCGGCAGGTAACCACCTGTCAAACCCTTGCCAGTGCACAGGAAATCGGGCTGAACATCTTCCCACTCACAAGCCCACAGACGTCCGGTTCGCCCCATGCCAGTGGCCACCTCATCAGCAATCAATAGAATCTCGTAACGGCGCGTCAGCTCACGCAGGCCCCGCAAGAATCCAGGTGGATGCATTACCATGCCTGCCGCGCCCTGCACCAGCGGCTCCACAACAACTGCTGCCAAACGATCTTGAAAAACATCAATCAGTCGTTCGTACTCGCTCAGGTAGAATTCTGTCGCATGTTCTGGCAATATTCTTTCTGGCAAGCGATAGCTGTCTGGGCAAGGTCCACGCACAACATCGAATAACAGCGGATCAAACATGGCGTGAAATCGCGAAACACCCCCGACACTCACACTTCCTAACGTGTCGCCGTGGTAGGCGTCGCCAAGAGCCAAAAAAAGATCACGTTGCGGCTGCGGCGACGCAATTTGACGCCAATACTGAAAGGCCATTTTCAATGCGACTTCAACCGCACAAGCTCCATCGCTGCTGAAGAAAACACACTCCAATCCATCCGGAGTAACTTCTACCAAGCGTTTTACTAAGTCGATCGTGGTTGAATTGCTCATGCCCAGCGATGTGACATGCGCGACGCGGCCAAGCTGATCTAAAATCGCTTGATCAATCGTGGGATGGCGATGTCCGTGTACATTGCACCAAAGACTGCTGACGCCGTCTAGCAACGCGCGACCGGTTGCATCAAATAGCCAGACACCTTCAGCCCGATCGACCACCAAAGGCTCATACTCGGCCATCTGAGTGAACGCATGCCAGTAATGATAGCGGTCCCAATGGCGGCTTTTTTCAAGCTCGCTGTCGAGCGGCGAAGGCGAGGAATCAAGAGATTTCTTTGGATTCAATGGAAACTACCAGTGAACTTCAACGGGCGCACCGACGCGGATTCCTAGCATCGCAGAAGCACTGTCTTCGACAAGAATAATTTTGACTGAGCCAATGTTATCAGCAACTGCCACCAAGGTCATCGCCGGTTGATTGTGCGCGAGCGGAAACAGGCCAAATGTTTCATGTTCATCCACCACTATTCGCAATGACGAATCGTGAGGAGCGCCAGATAACTTCTCTACAGAGACATCTGTTACCAGATTTCCCGCAGTATCAATTTCTACAACTTTCCCTGTCAGTTTTGCTGCCACTTGAAAATTGCTCTCAGCAAATGTTCGGTTCAACGACATCCTTCGCAGAACGGTACTGCAAAGCTCCTCATAAGCTTTGCAAACGACCGGCAAATTGTAGCAATTCTCCACTCGTCATGCTGCACGAGGTTTTAACTCAACAAAAATATCAGATGCATACCCTAACACGATCACCGACATGCAGATTGAATCTTTTGGCGACAGAACCACCGTTAATTGCCAACTCTAGGTATCCGTGTGAGCCTATCAGGGCTATGGGTGCATGGGCGGGTGCGAACCCATAGCTGGCGCACCATCGCCAATCCAGCGGGCATTCGTTAATCCAAATCGCGAAGGATTGATCCAGAGCTACGTAGGTGTCAGACGTTCCAAAATCGGTCACAAGGGTCACTAACTGCATTCGATTTCTCCGTTGAGTGAAGATGGTTTTGAATGGCAAGCCCCTGCGAAACTCTGGGCGTGCAACCAGCCCTCGCGTCCCTACAAGTTTATCAGGACACTCCACTGATTTTCTTACCCGAATCACCCCATGCACTCACTACTTCGACACTCAGTAGAGTGGTAAATCTCGTTACGACCGACTCTACCCTTAGAATCGTTCAACTTTCACATCCAAGAATCCCGATACCCCCACAGTAACGCAATTTAAGTGGCTCGTTCTC
>JANLQO010000513.1:0-5929 GCA_031367855.1 Planctomycetia bacterium
GATTTCTAAAGCGATTTCGCCAGTCTCGGAAGCACAAACTCCACCGCTAGTATTCTATTCTCGCACTAGAATATTGGATACTCAGTCGAGATAGGTTGAGAATATCGCGTGGCAAGTACTTAAACTAGAGACCCTGGCTGCTGCCCGAAGTCTGAACACCCACTTGTTACCTAAAGTACACATCCATGAACAAAACCTATCGTGTCGGTATTATCGGTCGAACTGGTAAAGGTAACTACGGCCACGATGTGGATGTCGCGTTCACCAAACTGGCCAATGTCGAAATCGTGGCGGTTTCGGACGATGACGAAAAAGGACGCGCCGCTGCGCAGCAACGGACCGGCGCGAAGCAATCCTACGTGAGCTACCGGCAGATGTTGGAGAAAGAAAGGCTGGACATCGTGGCGATTTGTCCGCGATGGATCGACAGGCATCACGACATGTTGCTGGCCGCTGCGGAGGCGGGTTGTCATGTGTACATGGAGAAACCTTTCTGCCGAACGTTGGCTGAATGCGATGAAGTGATCCATCAGTTTCAGATGCGGCATTTAAACTTGGGTATCGCCCATATTTCGCAATACTCACCCGTGCTCGATACGGTTCTGGCATTGGTAAAAGCGGGCGAAATCGGTGATGTGCTCGAATTGCGGGCTCGCGGCAAAGAAGACCAACGCGGAGGCGGTGAAGACTTGTGGGTGTTGGGGTCGCATGTGTTTGGCATGATGCGCAGCTTCGCCGGCGGCAATCCATCACACTGCACGGCAACCGTCATGCAAGGTGATCGAGCGATTCAGCCAAGCGATGTCAAAGACGCCGCTGAAGGAATCGGGCCGTTGGCCGGCGACAACATCCAGGCTCGTTTTCAGTTTTCTGGCGGCGTCTTTGGGCATTTCGCGTCGCGTCGCGGCATGGCGGGTAAACCTAGTCGGTTTGCGATTCAAGTCTTCGGTTCGAAGGGCATCATCGATATGGAGAGCGGCTATATGGCCCCGGCTCATATCCTCCGCGACGGCAGTTGGTCACCGGGTCGATCCGGCAAGTCATGGGAAATGATCTCGTCGGACGGCATCGGCAAACCCGAACCCCGCACCGATGGCACTTACGAAGGCGGGCACATGGCCGCTATTAAAGATCTGATCGATAGCGTTGAACAGCAACGCCCCACCCGCTGCAACGCCGAAGACGCGCGCTCGATCATCGAAATGATCGCTTCGATTTTTGAATCCCAGCGGCTGGGCGGGCCTGTGGAAATTCCGCTCAAGTCGCGCGTCAATCCGCTCACTTTGCTTAGTTAAGTCTTGGGTCAAGATCCACCGGAACAAAGTCAAACGCGATCGGGTAAGTTTGACTTTTGGAAATCGATGTTTTCCGATGGTCAAAGTGGTGGTTTTCGGGAGACTACTTCTTTCGCTCATATTGAAAATCGAGAGTCGTTTCTGCTAACGTAATTTCTTTAATCGCCTTTAGGAAATTCGCACGATGGTCGCTCCCCTTAGCCAGCTTCAACTCAGACGATAGCGCGTAGAGGGTAACGTGATACTTCTTCACGCCTGGCCCCTTCGAGCACATCGGATCGTAGGTGGCTCTCTTTTTGTCGTTTAAGCCAATGGTTCCGGTTTGCTTGTCGTTCTTGTCGAGATGCTCAACGTTCGCGGGAATGTTATAGACCAGCCAATACGACTTCTCTTGATCGGGAGCCGTATGCCACAAACTGAGAGCCAGTGTTTTTGTACCAGCCGGCGATCCTTTCCACTGGATCGGTGGCGAGGCGCTCGGTCCATCACAGGTAAATTCAACTGGGAGCCTACCGTCTGAGCCGATGGCAGAACTCGATACAACGAATCCGATTTTTGTATTGGAAGTTGCCGCGATTGGCTGTTTGCCCGCGGTTGTCTCTGGCACCTGCTTACCACCCGGAGGTTGGTTACGTGGTGGATCGCGCGGCGGTGGGTTATTGCGTGGGGGAGGATCATTGCGTGGTGGTTGATCGTTGCCGTCGCCGCGACGTGGAGTGTAGTTCTCAGTTCGAGACTTGCCATTGGAATCTACAAACGTAAACTGCGCTGAACCGTCTTTGGCAAGGACGTAAGAGACCGTTCCTTTCTTTCCCTGAATCTCATAAGTCAATCGATAACTATCGGCCTTCAGCTCGATAAAGTCGACTACCTTGGCGCCTCGTAGCGGAGGAAGAGCTGGTCGAACACCAGCCGCTCTTGGTTGCGGATCGACTTGGCCGTCGCGCTCAACAACTTCACCATGGAATCCGCCGTTGAGATACGGATACGTCTGGGTCGCGTGGTAGTGATAGCCGAGCTCGGGTGTGGTGTGGCCATTGAACTCATCCAGTTTTGCAACTTTAGTTCCATCCGGTTCGGTGAATCCATAAATTGCGAAACCATCGAGCGCATAGGCAACGGGTTTGTCCTTACCGACTTGTTCCTGCAAATGCGTGGGCGCGATATGGTAGTGGTAGTCATCAGCCCGACCACAATGACCACCGAACTCGTCCAGTTCACCCGCTAAAAATGTATCCGTTTTGCCATCATTCTTAATGGGGTTGAAAATCGGTATGCCATTCGCGGCCACTGCAATCGCTCCCCGAAAGAAATGCGACTTGGCGGAAAGTGGATTCTTTGCCACGACGGGCTCGAGGGGAATGCGCCAAGCGTTTTTTCCAAAATAGGGCTGCGGAAGCGGGACCTGTTGTTGCCAAGCCGTAATGCCCACCATCATCCTATGGTCAGGCATCGAATTCGATTCGACATAAAAAAATTCCGCATCCTGTCGATACTTAAGTGCATTCAGCTTTGCGAAAGGCTCAAACGAGTCAGCGATGGCTGGCCTGCTAAAGACCTTTGTCGCAACGAACTGAGTTTGCTGGATGGGATGCTTCACGTGCTCGGTTCCATGGCCATGGCCTTCGTGAGCGAACACGTTCTGCGATGTTAGCGCGATCCACGTCATCACGACAAATAGCATCACTGAATCCCATCGCGCCCTCGCTCTTGATAAAGGAACAGGGTACTGATGGGTTGACGATCGAGTTGTTTTCAAAGCGTTCATTTCTTCTTATCCGTTCTTGTCAAGTATTTGCTCAGACGCTCCTGTCATACTCGGAGAGGCTGTGATTTTTTTTGGAAAACGTGGCCGAGGCGCTCTGCGACTCGCCATCATTGCTTGATCAAAGGCGTTCACTTTCGCTGGTTTCGACGAGTCGCGGAGCGACTCGCCTGCAAAAAATCACAGCCTCGGAGCGACGAACATCCCAGCTGATGATTCTTTGGTTTTCACTGAGGCTTCCGGCTTCGTTTCAGAGCCACGTCACGAACGATGGCTTCGATCCAGTTGTTCACGGTATTGGCGTGCGTGGCCGTCATCCAGTGGCCGGCGTCCAGTAAGAGTGTGGCATGTTTGGGAGAGGGTTTGGGCAACAAAGAATCGAGACGACCGTGGAGTTGATGAATCGGGAATGGAGAATTATTTGCATCGACGTCTTCGCGACGCCAAGCCGCCATGAGGCGTGTGAACATCTGTAATTGTCGCCAGTCAGCGGATCGGTACATGGCTTCCACAAGCTGAGCAGTTTCGGCGTTAGCACCGTCGCAGCGTAGTGACTGAGTAATTTGTCGACGTGCGAACAACTTGCTAGCAATCCACTTAGGTAACTTGTCGGACCAATCCGCCCAGCGACCGTACCAGCGCGGAACTGCTTGCCAGCTTCGGCAACTGCTGATGAGCAACACTGCGATCGGCGGTTTGCCAAGCTGCTGTGCCAGCCAGGCGATCTCGGTCGCGATGATGCCGCCGACTGAAGTGCCACCGATGATATAGGGTAGGTTGCCGGCCAAAACTCCTGAGCCAACTGTCCACGCGTTCCAGCAATTCTCCGCAAACCTTTTTGGATCGCGCACCGGCTCGGTTAGGGAGGGCCATTCGGGTACGACCATTTCCTGAAATCGTTCGCGTTGGGCCGACAAAAGTCGTTCATCCGACGCCAAGCCGGGCAGCATCAGCATTCGTATTTTGTCGGGCGAAGTCATAGGTCGGCGTTTCTGAACGGCATTTTGCGGAATTGTTCTTCATGATTGACCGAAGGTGTCAACGGTCGCTCGAAACTGGAGGTAGTGAACCAAATGATTGAGTTCGAAGCCTGTTCCGAGGAGTGGCTGACGCCAAGTTATCATGTCGATTGCAACTTTCGAATCACCACAGGTCGCTTCTCAGCGTTTTTTCCCATGGGTTTTCAATGAAGAAGTCGAGGAAGTTTTTTCCGATGCGGATCCGGCTCAGGAGTTCGAAGCGGAAGTCGATTTGGTTACTCGCCAGCCTGCAGCATCCACTTTCGCGCCCAGCCCAGCCACAGGCAAGCGGCTAGGGATGCCCGTTCGTCTAGGCGCAGTCATGCTGAAGCTGCTAAAAAGTTATGGTATCACAGACGAAGAGATCGCCGCAGGAGTGGCCGCATATGCGGCTAAAGAGGGACTCGCGCATGCCGGGTAGCCTTAACAAATGGGTGCAGATCGCCATTCAGCAGCCTCGCTCAGGCTGATAAAGAGTGTAGAACGGTTGTCCCCAACCGTTCTGCCGAAGGGCTACGGACCGAAGTCAAGCCGCATTTTTCCAGCGGATGAAACCGTTCAAATGAGCCAACGCGTGGTAGGCGAAAACGAGCCGGTGGATCACAATACCCCAGTGCTGTTTTCTCGCGGTATCCAGGTTGTTCGGACTATGAAATGAAACTTATCTACCGATTTGAAGCGACTCTCTTTTGCTTAATCGCCGCTCTTGCTCTTGGTTGCGTCACGGGACAAAAAATGTCGTCGCCGGGACCTGCTGTTGTCGATGCGGACGCTCCGGCCGAATTCACTACTACACCGTCCGGCTTGAAGTACAAACTGCTTCGCAAAGGGGACGGTTCGAATCCGCGGGCCAGCGATGAGGTCACGGTCAATTACAAGGGTTGGCTGAATAGCGGCAAAGTCTTTGATAGTTCCTATGGCAAAGAACCGATTTCGTTTAGGCTCCGCGAAGTAGTGCCTGGTTGGACCGAGGGTTTGAGATTGGTAAGCGAAGGCGGCATGATCGAACTTGAGATCCCGCCTGAATTGGGATATGGAGCACAGAGTCCACCTGGCATACCACCCAATTCGACATTGCACTTCATTGTTGAACTGATCAAAGTTCACTAAGAGCCCGTCCGAAAAGGGGTCTGACCCTCTCCGGCAACGACAGAAATGCCTTGAAACCCAAAGGACCAGCAATGAGAGTTCTTGCATTCGAATTTCTGAGTTTAATGCGATTCGCCGTCCCCGCCGTCCTTGGCGTCCATGTTGCCCTGGTTCAAATTGCAGCCGCAGAAGATTGGCCGCAGTTTCTTGGTCCAAATCGAACAGGTGTTTCGAAAGAAGCAATCAAGCTCGTCGATGAATTCCCAGCGTCAGGGCCGAAGATTGCCTGGAAGGCAGCGGGTGGAGTCGGCATGTCGGGCATAGCCATTGCCGCTGGCAAGTGTTTTTCAATGGCCAACCGCGATGGCAAGCAAGTCTTGTTTGCTCTGGACCGCGCGACAGGCAAAGAGCTTTGGGCGACCCCTCTCGCGCCGGCCTACAACAACCAAATGGGTAACGGGCCACGGGCAACACCAACCTGCGACGCGCAGCGGATCTTCACTTTTACGGGCGAGGGAATTCTTAGCTGCAACGATGCGACCAACGGTAAACTGATTTGGCAACGCAATTCGGCCAAGGACTTGAAGGCAGAGCCATCCGAGTATGGTATGTCTTGTTCGCCGCTAGTCATTGGTGATCTCGTTGTGGTCTATGCTGGCGCAGAGAATGCGGCTGTGGTGGCAGTGGATAAATCGACTGGCACGCCGGCTTGGACAGCGGGAACTGGACGGGCTGGATATTCCTCGCCAACGCTACTGACT
>JANLQO010000032.1:0-5803 GCA_031367855.1 Planctomycetia bacterium
CCAGTAGCAAAAATGCAGGATGGCGCAGCGTACGGAAACTAATCAATAGAATGGAAACCAAAATGGCAACCAATCCGATTGGTAACCACATCATGAAACGACTCAGCACCCAGATTTGAAACGATCGACCACCGCCGAAAGTACTCAGCAAGTAACCGTTTACTGACAACGGTAAATCTGTTTGTTGCGTCGCGCCGACCCAACGTTCTAAGTCCGATTGCTTCATGCCACTTTCGCGACTCCACCAAAACCCGTTCCATTTCCAAATCCACTCAGGTGTCATCGGCGCGGACGCGAATCCCATATGTTGAATTGAAGGTACCGCTAACTGCCAATAGAATCGATCGGAAAACTGCGCTCCGTCTATTTCAGGGATATTGATGTCTAGCGATGTAACCCAAGCGAGTGACTCTGACGAAGTCATCCAGATCTCAAGTTGATACTGCCGACGATTACTGTTCGGTAACTCCACCTGAAACTGAGTGCCTTCTCCGGTAAACTTGACTCGTTGTCCGTTGACGAACACGTGATTCAAATTGCGACTCGACGGAATTCGAATCGACAAGCGTGGCAGGGTCGATTCGAGCTGCGCACAGTAACGGTCGCGACGTTCACTGCCGTTGACGATCGTTTGCAGCCAACTGCGCCCAATCCGAACCGGCATGGGTGCTAAGCTCTCAAGTTTCCTCGCACTCAGGACCACTTCCGCCTGGCCAGTATTCAATTCACGCGGCTCCGCCAGGGCACCGATCATTTGCGGCGTATCGACATTCGGCTTATCAGGCACTTGAACATGGCCGTCGGGATTGTTGGAATCTGCCGGCTCGACTACAGGTAGGGTGCTGGTCGATGGCGGAAGGCTCTCGAAAACTTCCGTTTCCCGATCTGCGCGAACGGACCACGACTGCTCAAGCACGCGAGTCTCGCGAGGAACGAGCAATTGAACTAGCGGTATATGAATCTGCGTCAATTGAGGACTGTTTTGGGCCGTCCAGGGCACGCCCGAAATAACCTTTAGTTTGATTGCCCCACGCAACGGCGTAACACTCATGCTCTCAAAGATCTGCCACCCAATGGCGCTTGCTTTCTGAGTGGTACCCGCTTCTGCTTCCAAGCTTTCCTCGAGCGTATTAATCCTACGCAATTCAGCGGGTGCGTCGTCAATGGTCAGTTGTGGAAGGAGGTACTCCAACGCGTCCTGACGAATCGCAAACCGCAATGGACTCAGCGGCTCGTTGGCAACTTGCAGATCAAAATTTTGGCCAATACGTACCGAACCTACCCCAACGGTCAGCTCCGCTTGCTGCTTGAGTACGATTTGTTGAGGCAGCGGGTCCGCCGTCCCAGACCAAAGTGGCACGTCACCGCGACTCTGAAATCGATAAACGAGCGTTTGCTTTACCTCATTCGATCCCAGTAGTGGTTGCCACTGCGGTACCAGCGAATCGACCAACAAACCCTTCGTCAACGGAGCCAGATTTTTAAGCAACAAGTTGTCACTGCTAGTAACAATCAGAATCCCCGTGCCATGATCATAGTGTGCATCGGCGCTGTCGATGCTCCCCGACATCATCTGGGGCAGGCGAAAACTCACTCCATTGTTTTCCTTATGTTCCAGAGGGCGAAAGGCAATCATACGCCAAGTCTGCCGCGTCCGACGTTGTGTGTTAAGCTCCATTTGTTCGACATTGACGTTTGAAAGGGAGTAGGAACCGTCCAATTGCGGTTGTAGATCGAGCGGCTCACCTGAAGCATGCGGCGCCGCCATGTCCACTACTTCAGCAGAATCAATAATCCAATCTGCGGGAAGTATGGAAATGGCCATAGGTTGCGATAAATCAAACGTACAGTCGAGCCAAGCAGTGAGTTTCATCTTGTTTCCGTCAATGTGCGCCAAGTAGGTCGGGCGGATCGAAGCTAACTTCGACGGACGACGGAAACGGGCAGTCAATTGCAATGGCTGGCGAATAAAGCGAAATAAGTATTGACTGCGATCAAACAAATCAACAGGACGGGATTGTTGCACCAATTTCGTGCCCGGCTCCTCGCGCCAGGTCGGCATGTAGCTGGCTGGCATCACGAGTTCCACCGTTCCCGTGTGGCTATCCGCACCTTCAATTACAATCGACGGAATCTGAATAGGCTTGTCGAACGAGTCATCCGATTTAGGCGACGGTTCCCATTCCCACTCCAATCGAAGTTCGATGGGTTGCATCAATGAAGGATCAAGGTTGCGTATCTTCAATCGATGAGCTGCGGCGATTGCCTGGGGATTAGGATCCTGAGCCGCATTGGTCGTCCCCGTGAAATCGGTTATAGAGTAATTTTCGCTTAATGCAGCTGGCAGTTGTACCCAGCGAGCGCCGAGCGGAAGATTAAGGACAATGGTATCGGTTGCGTCGGCACCGAACCAACGCAACGTCAAATCGGTTCTCGCTTTCCAGACCTGTCGCGGCTCTTCAATTTCAAGCCTTGTTGCACTTGCCGCTTCGACCGCAGACACGCGGTTACGCAGGTCTGCATCACGCCAGGATATTGACAACTCGCCGCCGCTTGCACGTATCCGCAGCACTACAGAATCTTTACCTGCCTCCCTATCAAAGAACTCGTTACCCTCGCCACTCACTTTCTCATCGACCGCATTCAAAGGCAAGGTGACCAAGACGGTACATGGCGAGATAGGTAAACCAACCTTCAATTCGCTGCGCTCGCCTTGCCTGTTGATTACTGCGCCGCCCTTAAGGATCGCCGTATGCTTTGAGCCAGGTGAGGCTTGTAAATGCCATTGATAACCGGCAGAACCACTACGCACCTCGATCAGATTCTCTCCGCCGCCTGTGAACTGTGGGACCTCAGTTAACTGACAGGAACCAAACCTCAATGGGATCGACACAGCGCTGGGTGCAGAAGTGCTGAGGCTGACCTGAAATATGCCCGCTAGCTTCGCTTGCGCTCCACTCACCAAAATGTCGACGTCCGATTGATCGAACACAAAACTCGGAAGTTGGTTCAAAGCATTGCGTTGAGCCGATTGTTCGCTCTTGCTCTTTAGAAATGTCTCGTAGCTTTCGGCTGGAACCAGAATCGGCTTGCCATTGTCATCCAAGTAAAGCCTGGCAGTTGTGTCGATGGTTCCTTCATTGAGTATGTTGGGAAGATCTCGTGTTCCGCCAACCTTGGGGGTAGGCGGGTCTACATCGGGTTCCTGCGCAGGACCGACGTGCGATCCCATAAGCAACACTGACAGAGTCAGCGCTGCCCACAAGTAACAAGCGACGCGGCCTCGCGCACTTCGAATAAGACTTTCGAGAACCATCCAAGCTGGCTTTACTAGACAAGAGTCCAAATGGGTAGCATCACGACACTCGTCGCAACCTACAACCGCAATCGCGCGTCGATGCACAATCGAGCATAAATATTCACCCAACCGCGAAACCGACCCGCCGGCTCTTATCCATGTTACGCAACCGTCAGAGCCTTTTGTACCCGTAAGTCCGCAAGGACCCAAAATCTCCCCAAAACCTTTGGCCTTTCCAATCCGCAAAATCCTCCCCATCGCGACAACCCGCGCTTCGAAGGCGAGCGACAGTTAGGAAACTAGCGTTTGTGCTACTTCAATTTCTGCAAATCCGCGCGGCTGTCTTCGTAGTTTTTGTCGTAAGCGAGTGCAGCCGGGTCGGGAGTGACTTGCCAATTAGCGCAGGCTTGTTGGTACAGTTCTGGCCACCAATTGCGATGCTCCGTCAAACCTTGCTCGCGATAGGCGCGCCAGTGACTCAGCACACGACTCCAACATTCATCACCATACTTGAGGGCTTCGTTGAGCGAACTGAAACGGGGTACGTACCAGCGGCGACCAATCTGCGCATGCAGCACTTCGTCGGCCCAGTCGAAATCCTGGAACAAGCCCGACAGCGGATCGCCACTCTGCATACCCACTTCGTACTCATAGCGTTTTCCGGTACGGGGCATCAGCCCCTGCTCGATGAAGAACAGTACGCCATGACGCTCGCGAGCATCGAGTTGTAAATTCAAGTTGCGTGACCAAGTGAAATTGATGGGTATTTTGCGCCAATCCAAGCCTTGCGCTGCGAAGCCTACTTCGCCCATCATCGCGTGCCGCGCCTCGTCCCACAACTGCCGCATCATCTCCTGATGAAACTCCCATGGCTCCTGCGGTCCTAGTTCGACCAAGATGCTGGCCATCATCTCGGGCACATCGATCTCACGAATGCGTTTGTAATACATCATGAGCGTCTTGTCTCGCGGCAAGAAACGCTCGTCGTACAAAAACGCTTCCGGGTTCACGCCCGCATTGAACGAATCCTGAAAACGCTCGTCGCGTCGTGGCTCTTTGACAAAGCAATACGGTTCGCGCGAGTGCATCGGATCAGGAATGTCAACGCTGGTTGCTTGAGTGCCATCCAGTTCGCCGGCTGCTTGCAGACATTGACGCAGAACACCCAGCCACAGCACCGCTGTTTCGCGGACTTCACTAGTTACCAACTGTTGAATCGCCGCTTCTCCAAATTGCGCCGCGTCGGCAAGTTCAAATTCCATCAGTCTTGCAATGCGAACGGTCGGCGCATCGGCCAGCGGATGTGCATCCACTTTCAGTCGCTTGCAAGCTCGCAGCACTGCGGGCAGCGCGACTTCGTAAACACCTAACAGCAGCGTCTCGGTGGTCGGAGCGGCAATCACTTCATCCATTACGCGTTCGAGTCCCGTGTGCGGAATTTTGTCCAATCCCAGCGGTGGTTCGCGCATCTCGCTGACCCGCTTGCGAATCAGCGTCACTTGTTCCGCACATAGGTACGCATGGTAACTGAAGGCTGTCTTCAATTCATAAATGGGTTCGCCCGTAATTCGCGCCGTCAACGTTTCGTACAAGCGCTTCAGCACATAATGCAGCCGTTTCAGTCGCTCGACGCTTTCATTCAAACTCCAGTCGCTCTGCACGGCGCGCTGCATCGATGCCAATCCTGCCAAAGTTGGCAGACCGCGATACGCCGGATAATTTGTAAGATCTGGAGTCGTCATACGTGCGATCACTTATTTGAGGATTGTAATTCATGGTCGCAGCCGGCAGATGCGACCCACTGTGGGTCACTCTTGCCGAGTGTGACCCTGCGACTACTGGTAATTCCCAAAAATACTTTACAGCGTTGCCGGCAGGAGCGCCCCATCCACTCAAAGTTAGTCTCGTATGCGCGAATGTGAAAGTACACTATGAATCAGGCCTTTCGAGCGAAGCTATGGCTTTCGCATTGATCGCAAGAAACGTCTCATGCGAAATAGGTACCGTGCGACACAAACAAACTTCGCTTGGTTCCGACGAGTAGGTCAACCCAACACCATAGATGCCTCCCATTAGCAACGACGTAAACGCAGCAATGGCGAGCACAATGGATAATGAACCCCATTTTGATGCTTTGCGTTGCGAGCGTATCACGTTTTTGGCAACTTCAAAAATGACTTTTGGAGGACCGGAGACCTACTTGGGTGAAGGCGGCTTCTCGGATGATTCGGGATTCGATGCAGCTTGCTTGGCGGCTTCAATCCAGGCGGCAATTGGCATTACGGACGCGCCGTGCTTCCGCGTGGCGATGGCGACTTGAGTGCCGTCGGGTGACAAGTCCATCGACCAAATGGCACTCTTGGCAACGTCGCTGTGACTGATCGGTAGCATCGACTTGTAATCCACCAAGAACACCTTGCCGTTCATCGCTCCGCAAGCAACGGCTGAAGTTCCAGGCAGAGCCACGAGACTGGTAATCCAATCGGAAGTCATCTGCAGACTCAT
>JANLQO010000561.1:0-2741 GCA_031367855.1 Planctomycetia bacterium
TTCAAACCCATGGTGAAAATGCGATCGTCCACGATCGCTAGACTGGAAAACCCATTGCCTAAACCCTTGCATTGCCACGCCAGTTTCGGCCCCTCTTTGGGCCAACTCTTTAGCAGTCCTGTTTCCGCAGAACTTGCATCCCCTTTTTCCCCACGCCAACGTGGCCAATCGTTGTCCGCGCCGTTCGAACAACTGCTGAAGCCATGCAAAGCCATGCAAAACGACAGAACCGAAGTCGCAGTAAAGCCAAATTTAGATGTCATACATCCCTCTGTTTTTTAGTTGTGGATTTCAAGCCGACTGCTCTATTTACCAAATCGCATCAATGCGTGCTCGCCGCGAATTAATAAATCACCGTCGACTACGGCGGGACTGGCCATCAAACGACCTTCGCCAGCGAGTTCGTTTTTAGCCAGTTCCGAGTACGCTTCGCCCACTTTAATCACCGTCACAATACCTTCATGCGAGCACACAAAGATCCGCTCGCCACTGCCGATAGGTGATGCTGAATAATTGCCGCCCAGACGTTCTTGCCAGTGTTCAACGCCGTCGGAGCCAATTTGTGTCATGATGCCGTTGTCCGCAATCATATACAACTGCCCACCGGCGACGATCGGTGATGGTTTGTTCGGCGCGCCGCGTTTGACTCGCCATACGATATGCGAATCGGTGACGTCGCCCTTGCCGTCCGCGCGGACGGCCACCAGTTCGGGCCGCATGAACCCGGTTGAGAACACCACCATGCCGCGCCAGTACACCGCCGAGGGGCTAGTGGAAAACCCATCGCCATGCTTGGCTCGCCACAGCTCCGCGCCCGTCACGGGATCATAACTACAGATCCATTCCGCTCCGGGTGCAGCGATTTGTGTTCGGCCGTCGACTTCGATCACAATCGGCGTCGAATAGGCCTTCTTCATTTCCTCATTTGTGGCCGTCATCGGCGGCCGTAGTGTTCGCCAAACTTCTTCACCAGTATCGATATGCAGGGCAGCCACAAATTGACTATCGATTCCGTCACATACGATAATAAGGTGCTTTCCACACACAACGGGTGAACTGCCTGGCCCCACGCTGTGATCGACTACCACTTGTTTATGCCAAATCACTTCGCCATTGGCCGCGTTCAAACACCAAGTTCCATAGGTTCCGAAGTGACAGAAGATTCTGCCGCCGGAAATCACCGGCGTCGGAGAAGCGTAAGTGTTCAGTGCGTGGATCGGCTGCGCTTGTTTAATCTCTGCTAATTCGCTTTCATGTAGCAGCTTGCCAGTTGCGAAGTCGACGCAAACGGCTTTCAGATTCAATCTGCTGGCCACATCTTTCGTCTCACCCTTGACCTGGGTCTGCGTCCTCTCGTGCTCAATCGCTGTGGTCAACCAAATCTTGCCATCTGCGACCACCGGCGACGACCAGCCCTTGCCTTCAATTTCGGTTCGCCAGCGCATGCCGTTTTTCTGATCAAAGTGGTCCGGCACCAAGCACGACGTGGCTAGTCCTTGTCCGGTTGGGCCGCGAAATTGCGGCCACGAATCTTCCGCGAACGTGGGTCGGAACACCAGTGCCGCTAATAGGATTGCATTCAATCGCTTCATGAAAGGTCTGTTCTCGCAGGAAAATCTGAGGTAGGAAAATCGGTAGGTCACCGGGTGGGAGAGTAGGCGAACCTGCTACGCTACCCGACGATGCATCGCGCCGCAATATCGAGGCACGGAAATGGCCCACAATTGGATGTTTGCCACCGAAGTGTTTTAGTGGGTCGCTTCTGCCGGGGACTCGTGATTGCACACGTTTTGGATACTGGTGTTTCCTCCAATGCTTATTCGCTGGCCGCGAATTGTTCGGCATTGGGCAGTCACCGAGTAGGTTGAATCGACTGCTTCGAAACCCGCGGCTAATGCCTTTTGATGTTGCGCTGTTCCAGATAGTGTGCCACTGGCCCTGCCGGCGGAGCCAGTGGCACACGAAAATATCGCAACATCAAAACTAGCGCCGACGGCTCACTAAGAGGAGAAAATGGATGCTCCTGCGAGGTCACGCTCGGCAAGCGTGACCCACCGAAAACAGTGCGGCCATTGCTAGTCGTCCAAGAGGCTGCGCATAGTGGCTGTCAAGCCGCGACCGCGTTGGCGAGTTGTGTAACTCTTATCAATGATGTTGACTGCGCCACTGCCGTCGAGATCGCCATCAAGGTTTGTTCCTACGCGGCCCATGAGGCTATCAACGACATTGGTGTCGAGCGTATTGAAGACTCCGTTTCCATCAACATTGACCAATCCGTTGCCATCCGCGTCACCAAGTAATCGATGAAATTCGTAAGCCTGATCGGCGACGTCATCAAACTGACCGTTGCCATTTAAATCGAGTCGAATGCGATAGAACCCGTCGCCCGCCGTTGTCGTTTTCGAACCACCTAATCCACTTGTACCGAAATCTAATTTCAATTTATTGCCAGCCAACGACGGCGTGTAACCAGAGATAATCGTGCCCGTTCCCGCTGAAACACTGGCCGCATTGATGGCAAATTTCTCGATTTGCACGCGAGTTCCCGCAGAGAACCAACCTGCGAGCGCCGTCGCGTCAGCAAACGAGACATCCACTAAATTCACGAACGATCGTTGTTTTGCCCCCTGTTGAACATCGATGCCTGTCGGAACAACGCTGGGTGGTACACCAAACGTCTGTGTAAGCGTCACATCACCCACCAGCGGAGCGCTTTCAACGTTACCTGCATTATCGACACC
>JANLQO010000567.1:0-3158 GCA_031367855.1 Planctomycetia bacterium
TTGTCTCAACTGGGGTCTGACCCTTTGGCGGGCATGCAAAAACCCTCACAAAACACCCGGCCTGGTGCGGGTCACACCCCTTTTGAGACAAAACCTAGCTCGGTCCAACGAGCTAGCTTTTTTCCTGGGATGCGCTGGGAAGTCGCAAGCCGCGCCACCCCTGTGAAAACTTCTTTGCCTGGTGAATAGCAATCAACGGGAGAGCGACGCTCCTGCGGAGCTTTCTGTCTCGGTAATTCTCAATCACGCTCCGTCCAGTCGCATGGCCGAAGTCCGCCCTCCGATATTTTTCCTGAGAGATTTCAATTGAATTCGGATCTATATTACGCTCTAATGACCTTCTGAACAAAACGAACACTACTGGCTGATCGCCAGTGTTTTGCTCACTTTCCCAGGCTCTGGCCTAGCAGAGACTGGAAAGAGAAAGTGTTTTCTGATCCGATGGAAAATTACTCTCGCAAGGGCTCGCAAGATGAGAAAATCGTCTTTTCTAGCGTTTTGTGGATCGGTAGCGTCGCTTGGGTTGACGACGATTGCAGCGGATCCTGTGACTACGGCGACTTTAAAAAACGATGCACAGCAAGTGGCCACAAAAGCGCTGCTTGCCGAAGCGGACGGTGATTTCCTTGGTCGTCAACGGCTGTTGCGTGAAGCCGAACTGCTGGACAGCGATTGCCTGTTGGCCAAGAGCCAGAAAAGTGAAATGCGAATCGACGACAAGTGGTTATCCGTGGATCAGTGCATCGAGCGGCTCAACAACAACTCGGTGATCGCGGATTACGAACGACTGCGTGGGACAAATGAACTCAGCCTGGACCAGCATTTTTCACTGGCTCAGTGGTGCCTGCAACGGCATTTAAATTTGCAAGCCTATGGCCATTTGAATTGCGTGGTTCAAATGGACCCCGAGCACGCGCCTGCTCTTAGGCTTCTCGGCTACCAGCAGGTTGGAACTGAGTGGATTTCGCCAGTTCAGTTGCAGGCGGCTCGCGTAATGGCGGAGAATGCTCGGGTGTCGATTGCAAAGTTCGGGAAACAACTGCAAGAAATCAAACGCTCTATTACGAGTCCGCGAGCCACGCTACGCGAAAGCGCAATCGCGTTGCTAAATGACATCGACGATCCAGCCGCTGTATTTGCAGTCGAGTCGATTTTGTCCAGTCCAAAGCCCAACCTTTCAACTACGGTTGTCGATTGGATGGCGAAAATCGATTCCTTGGAAGCCTCGCAGGTTTTGACTCGTTATGCGATGTTTCATCCGGACGGACAAGTTCAACGTCTAGCCTCTGAGGCACTCAAGAGTAGACCTCTGCACGACTTTGTGCCTGCACTTATAGAATCCACTTTTTCGCCGGTTGCGGAGATGCTAGTACCCGTGATCGCTCCCGATGGCACCCTGTCAGGCTATCGGCAGGCGTTCGCTCAAGAAGGGGCGGAACGAAACCATTTGCTGGTGGTTGATACTAGTTTTTCTCGTTTCTCCGTGGCCGCGATTGTCAATGCGCCCAGCCAAGGCGATGACAGTGTTGTTCGCATCGGCAGCTCGGAGGTAGATGCCGCCAATCGAAGAATCGAAAGTTCGGTTACCGAATCTGCGACCAGCGAGGCCATGTCGCGAAAACTCGCGGTGCAACAAACCAATGCTGCCATCCTTGCCAGAAATGTTCGAATTTCCGAACTACTTAGTTTTGTTACGGGCGAAGAGATCCCAGCCAAGCCTGAGGGGATTTGGCAGTGGTGGGATAAATACAACGAGACAGACTCTCAGATAGCGAAAGGAACCCGGCTGCGAAGGACAGCTATTAGTCGTGCCGTTCCCAGATACGAGGCATTCGCCTACGCCTCCACCAGGACGCCGATGGGCTCGTCCGGATCCCGAGGCGGCTTGTCTGGCGAAGGCTCCGCCACGTTTGGCATCGGCAGCCGTCCGCGCGAGTGCTTTGTCGCAGGTACACTTGTTATGACTCACAAAGGATTATTTGCAATAGACCGCATACGCACGGGTGACTTGGTATTATCGCGAGACCTTGAAACAGGGTCGCTTGCCTGGAAGCCCGTCATCGCAGCTACGCAACGGCCGCCCGAAGTGACCAAAGAAATACAAACCTCATCACAAACCATGCGTTGCACTGGCGGGCATTTATTTTGGGTTTCAGGCAAAGGTTGGGGAAAAGCCAGCGATTTAAAACCGGGTGATGTGCTACACTCCGCGAACGAACCAACAGTTGTCATGAACGTAAAAACGATGCCCGCCGCACCGACATTTAATTTAAGTGTGGCAGACAACGCGAATTATTTCGTCGGCGAGGAAATGGTACTTACACACGACGTTTCCAAGCGACAGCCTACACGCATGCGCGTACCGGGCTTGCACGAACTTGCAATTCAACCCACACCTTAAGACCAGTATTCTCAAGTTAAGGTGTTCAGATGCAATTGCCACTGGCTTTGTCCAGTGGCACCTATGAGCAAATGTTGGGCTGCGTTACATCTGAACGAAGGCCTTGAGGGCGTCGAGTGCCTTTAGGACGTCGCTTTCACTTACCTCGCTCCAGCCGCCCGCGCGATGACGAATGATGGCGAGCTTGAATTGCTCAAGGGCTTCTGCGAAATCGACAGGCAAGCTTGGCAACGAAGCAAACGGTGATTCAGCGGGCTCAGTTTCTTCCCAGGCCGACGCTTCTTCCGAATCGCCAAAGCTATCTGTCGCGATCGGACCGGTAGCGTCGTCGCCGAAATCGGGACCATCTGGCCGTGGACCCTCGGCAACCGAGCGCGGTCCGTCTTTAACCGATGTGGAGTCGTCATTGTCGGCCAGCGGCGTAAAATCTTCGTCATCGGAACTGGATACGAGATCTGTTTCGCGCGGTTCGTTGGCTGGATCACCACCCATGGCTTCCCAGCGCGTGCGTCGCATCTGCGAAACGCTCCACTTGCTCTGTGTCGCGCCTTCAAGCCACATTTCGGCATCATCCCAATCAAAGGCTGCCAAGAAGTGACTCCAGTACAAACCCGCGAAGGATGTATAGGACGAATGAAAACGATCGTAGACGCGGCGCAGGCGACCGACATGTTGGGGAGTCACACCACCGACGCAGCGGCACCATGCTTCATCGCTGTAGGCGGAGCTTGGCGCGCCTGCCTCACGTAGTGTCTCG
>JANLQO010000572.1:0-11491 GCA_031367855.1 Planctomycetia bacterium
TGCCAGAAAAGTCCCATCCCCGTTTCCAAGCAGCACCGAAACCGTATTGGATGAGTAATTCGAGGCCACCACGTCCAGTTTTCCGTCCCCGTTCAAATCCGCAGATAACACATGGTACGGATTCGAACCCACCGTGTACGACGCGCCCTGAGTGAATGAACCATCAGCCAAGGTGCCGGGTATTGCCAGCGGAGTGGCGGTCAATATCGCATCGTTATTCCTATTCTCAATAACGAAAGGACCGAGCGGATTGATCGTAAATGAACGCACATAGGCAGAGCCAAGCGGATTTCCTGCACGATCAAGCAGTCGAATGGCACCCGCATTGCTAGCCGTAAAACGGTATTTCCCGGGCTGCATTGGCCCGTCTATCAGACGCAGATTTGCAATCAAACCAGTCGCGTAGGTTGGGCTGGTTGCCAGCGTGTAGATCTGGTCATCGATGGTATCGAATAGACCATCGAGTCCGGCCGCACGAAGATCGTAACTTGACGGATGGTTTACGGTGGCGGCAGCCAAGTCTTCGCTGAATGAAATGGTGAAGCGATCAATTTCGCTGGTCGAGACACTGTCCGCCGCCGGCAGAGTCAATGCAGTGATGTTAGGTGCGACGCCATCGGCCACGCTGCTGGTCAACACATATTGTGCCCGCAATCCGCGATTGGCTAGACCTTCCACGCGAATAAAGTACGTCCCGTCGGCTGCGACGGCGTAGTTGAGATTACCGCTAGTGCTGGTTGCCACCGGGTTCGTTGCCCCACTGGAATAAACGCTCAGTCGAATATCGCTGAGCGCCATTGTCCCAAAGGAAGCGACCGCAACATTCAGCGAGATAGAATTGCCGAGTGACAGATTGGTCAGACGGTAATAGTCACCGCTGGAATCCGCTGCAGGGAGCGCTGCCCCAACAATTGCCGTCGCGATGCCGCCAGTACCCGCCAGGTTCAGGTTGGTCGCGCTGACCTGCGAGTCATTGCTCTCGACCTCCAATTGAGGTCCGCGGGTCTGGTCCAATCTCAGTCGGTACTGCGTGGCACTTCCAGAAACTCGCAAGTAGTAATTGCCGGGCCCTGGAATTGTATAGTTTTGCGGATTGCTGACCAGCGCGGAGTTCGAGGCGTTATAAAGCTGGACCGTAGGAGTCGCGGAATCACCCTCGATGGCTGTGGTGACTTGGTCCCCAGCCTGAGCATCGAATCGCCAGTAGTCCACATCGGAAGAACTGACAAGCGAGGCGACACCCAACGTCGTAAAGAAACCGCTGCCGACGGGAAACTCCGTCATCGGCAAAGGCGTCGCGCCAGGGATCGAATCATTTCCAATATTATTCTCAATCGTCCCCGCTGCGGGATTTGCAATCACGAAGTCGCGAGTAAACGGAGCGACTGAATTCCCGCCCCGGTCAGTGAGAGCCGGGAGCGTCTGCAACCGGTACCGACCCGGTTGGAGCGGATTGAGATTGATCAGCTGTTTGACGGTGCGCGATCCGAGCCCTAAGTAACTGGGCGAGAGCGCCAAGAGCGTATCGTCGCTATCGCCAAACGTGCCGTTTGTACCAGCTTCGCGCAGGCTGTAGTTGTTGGCGTCACTCGCGGCCGACGGAAGTAGATCTTCGTCAAAGGTCAGCGTAAAACTGTCGAGGGCGGTGACCACGGTCGGTGTCACCGCGGAGAACAGCGGTGCGCCGCTGATCGCCCAGGCTGGGGCCGCCTGAGCCAGGCCTCCCAAGCTGCCTACGTTGGCATTGGCGGTCGAGTCACTAGCCGTATTGCCGGACCCCTCTTCGAATCGCCAGTACCCGGCCAGTGCAGAGTTCTCCGCCGGTACCAACACCGACCCACGAGCTCCATCGATCTCTGCTTGCGCGCGAACCACGTTCCACAGCCGTACCTCGTCGATGCGCCCGTTAAACGGCAAGACCAAGGTGCCGCTGTCATTTTGGGCACCAATGAATACGGCGCCTGCGTCGTAGCCAATCGCATTTACAGTCGAAGTATTCGTTCCAACTTGGGCTCCGTTGACATATAGTCGCTGGGCACCGGTGGTCGGGTCATAGGTGAAGGCGACGTGGTACCAAACGTTTACGCTGGGCGTCCATGAGTAAGTTACTTGAGCGGTTGAGGCGCTCGTGTTGCCCACCAGACCGCGCAACGCGCCGCTCTGGTAATACAATTGGTATGAACTCTTGGCGGCCGCACCCACCGCCTTGGAAATGATGGAACCGCCTGTCGTATTTGCAAAGTTGACCCACGCCTCCAGCGACACACCTACGGCGGGTCGCAGCGACACTGCATCCGAAACACGCACATGGTTAAGGAGTCCGTCGAATCGCAAGCTGGCCCCTGCACCCGGGGCACCGGTAGTGGTTCGGGTCGGCGTCGAAGTTCCCCCGCCGAAGGGTGCATTCAAACCGTTGGCGGTCCCGTCCAGGGCCACCGCTCCAGTCGTTTCCTCGAAAGCGTAATACGCGATCAACGTCGGTTCGGTAGTGGGTGATAAGGGACCATTGAGGGCTGCTTGAATTTGAGCCTGAGTCCGAGCGGCGTTCCAGACCCGAACCTCGTCAATTTGCCCCTTAAAGAACCGCCGCGTTCCGTAACTTGCCGCGTCGTCATTGTGTTTCCCGATGCGGATTAATGCAGCACCGTCCAGCCCGCCTTGCGTGAAATTAAAACTGTCCACTTGGACGCCGTTGACAAACGTCTTTACGTTACCGCTCGTGTACACAACCGCAATGTGATACCACTGTCCCGCTGTGAACGTGACACTGGGAACTACGCGGAAGCCATTTTGATATTCAACTTTGAGTTGAGAACCCGCTGCCCACACGTTTAACCCAAAACCATGCCCACTCTGAAGTGGCATGTCATTGCCGATGACGTTAGATGGGAAATCGGTACCATCCGTTCGCAGCGCCGGATTCACCCAGGCTTCCAGTGTCAGTGGCACAGCGTTAAGAGCAGCGGTTGTTCCAGACTCTGCAAAGTCGTCAACGCCATCAAAGCTCAATCCGCGGGTTGGCTGCGCACCGCTGCTGCTCCAGGTGGGACTGGCGGCGACTTGGAAACCACCCAACGTGCCAGTATGGGAGTTTGCCGTGAGGTCAGCGGTCGTTGTGCCTGTGCCCTCTTTGAACTGCCAATAGCCGGCCAAGCCCAACTCGCTACCGCTGAGCGTTGTCGATGATCGAGATTGAACGTCAACTGGACTGCGCGCGCTGTTCCAAATTCGCACTTCATCTATCTGTCCACTGAACGCGGCGCTAATTTGTTTATTATTGATATCCGCTCCCAAAATGACGGGGTTGGAATCGTAGGCGTTCGCGCCTGCAAGTACGTTTGTCGTGGTCGTAGTTGTATTGACAGGTACTCCATTGATGAACAATCGTTGCGTACCCGTAACCGATTCATAACTGAAAGCGACGTGGTACCAATTGCCCGCCACCGGTGTCCAGCTGGATGTGATCTGACCAGCGGTACCAGCCGTGGTTCCCACCACACCTCGCAGCGCCCCACTTTCGTACCAGATCGCATACGAATTACTGGTGCCTGTGCCAACGGCCTTGCCGACGATCACTCGCGGTCCTGCAGCGTAATCAGCCGCAAAATTTACCCAAGCTTCAAGAGTAACGCCGGATGTCGGCCTGAGCGCAGTCGCGTCCGCGACAGCCACATGATCCGTGATACCGTCAAAAGTCAGTGATGGGCCATTCGATGCCGTTGCACCGGGCAGCGTTGTACTGATCACGCTGGCGGGCGCCGTGTTCGTCGCGTCAACGTTTAATAGGTACGTTGCCTGCGCCCCTGCCGTTGCAGGCGTGTTCGCCGAAACGGTTACATAGTAGGCATCATTTTGCGGCAGCGTGTAATTCAATCTTCCACCGGCGGTGGCTGTGGCTAAGACTGCGCCGTTGGCGCTGCGGAGCTCTATCTTCGGGTCGAGAGTGCTCTGCGAAGGGAGGTTGAGCAACAGGTTGACCGTGTCTCCGCCGCGGAGATTCCCTAGATGGTAGTAGTCGACATCGGTACCGGAGGCCACAACGCCGCTCATGGCACCCATCGCATGGCGACTGCCGTTGGGAGCAAGCGAGTAACCGGTGGCCGTGGCCTGAGTATTATTGGCTTCGACCTCGGTCCCAGGTCCGCCAGGTCGGTAGGCAATATTTACATCGGTTGTCAGTACGCCGCCGCCACTTGCTTGAATCGTGCCCGAGTTGGATACGTTGGGCGCCATCACGTACACCGTCTTGCCGCTGGTTTCCGAACTGATCAGCCCCTGGTTGATCAGCGCCATCGATCCGCCGTATTGGTAGCTGATCCCAATGTGACCACTTCCCTCAAAATTAGCCGCAGTCTTGATCGCGCCACTCGGGCCGATGGTCAGCGTCCCATCCTTGCCGTTCATCTCCACCGTGCGGTAACCGTTCCCAGGTCCTTCGAAATAAATGGTTCCATTCACGGTCTGACCTGGAGCAAAGCCGATACCGCTGTAATTGCCGCTGAGGTGCGCATTGGAAAAGGTTGTTCCGCCAGCGATCACCACTTGCGCACCCTCGGATGCAAAAGCCAAATCGCCGTTTACCGTCACCGCTGATAACGTACCGCCGGCATTGGTCAGCGATAAACGCGAACCATCCACCACTGAATTTTGCAGAGTTCCACCGGCAAGCGTAAATAAACTGCTGCCCAGGATAGGTTGCGTAACGGACATTGAACCGCCCGACAACATCATCGCTTCATTGATTTGCAGGCTTCTGGCGGACTGGGTGCCACTACGAACAGTGATCACGGGATTGGCCGTACCTCGGTCGATGACAACGTCGTCGGCGGCTGTTGGCACAGTGCCAGTACTCCAATTGCCAGGCACATCCCAAAATCCACTGGTGTCGAGCAGCCACTGAATTTGAGCCATCATTCTGCGGTCTTCAAAATGCTCAAAGAGCATCGTACGAAAACTTCTTTGCCGAGCCCTGACGGATCGCTGATGCATGGGAACCAATTTCCAAGTATTACTATTACGTGTGAATTGAGCGCGCATGAGATTTTTCCGTCACTAAAACCAAAGTTTGGAATTCAATAGAAACGAATAGACAGTGTCGAAGTAAGTGTTTAAGTAAACACTTACCCTTGGAACAGGCTTATTAACAGCAGTCGCAAGGTCACACTCGGCAAGAGTGACCCACGGTGGGTCGCATCTGCCGGATGCGACCATGAAGTACCTGTAGTTTAAGAACGCACGAATTCGCTGACGAAAATGCTTCACAGCGTTGCCCGTCAGTCCTGGGTAAAAGATTGTTACATCTAGAACCCAAGATGTAAACGGACGGCGATAATGATGCGAATCTTCGTCACGAGTCCAAGAATGGCCTCAACCTGAGCAGTGCGATACCTGCTTGCAATCTGGGCGATTTAGCGCACGTCACAGGCGGGAAAGCAGGTGTGCTAGTGCACTTTCGCTCAGTTATCAGTGGATCTCGCTGAACCTCGTTCCCAAGCTCCAGCTTGGGAACGAGACCGGGACCGATAGCGTAAGTCCGTTGCGAAACCCGCAGTTGTCCACAAAGCGTAGAATGGGCATCGGTGGAATTTCGATCCCATAGTAAACCTGAAGGGCGAACCGATGACCGGTAATTGCAAAACGATTAACGCTGGCTCTAAGTGTGCCGCGTTGGGGACAGCCTTTTTGCTTTGGAACTTATCATCCACTGCGAACGCGCAAATACAGCAGCTGGCAGCCGACCATCCGCTGGTTCAAGCGCTCTCTGCCGATGTTTGGCGCACGGAGCACAGGATCATCGATGTGCATCAGCACATTGAGAACAAACCCGAGCGATTGGCTCGAGCGATCAAAATCCTCGACGCTGCGGGAGTGGGAACGGGCGTACTTCTGGGAGCTGGTACCGTTTCGAAAAAGGGCGATCAACTTTCCGATTTCCAGGCCGCTAAAGAACAAGCCGACCGGCTTCATCCTGGACGATTCATGTGCCACATGCTGCTTGACTATACGGGTTGGGACGACGCCAGTTGGAGTGAACGAGCCGTCAAGCAAATCGACGAGGGTTTCCGCCTGGGCGCTGCGGGGCTAAAAGAGTTTAAGCGCCTGGGGTTGGTCTTGAGGGACGCCAAAGGGACATTGATTCGGATCGACGATGAAAAACTGGACCCAGTTTGGAGTCGCTGTGGTGAATTGGACATGCCGGTATCGATCCATGTTGGCGATCCAGCGGCTTTTTGGCTGCCTTACGATTCAAGCAATGAACGCTGGACGGAATTAAGGGACCACAAGAGCTGGTGGTTTGGAGACTCCAAGCTGTACCCGCCGCGAATGGAACTGCTCAACGCGCTCAATCGAGTCATCGCACGCCATCCTAATACCAAATTCGTGTGCGTCCACTTTGCGAACAATCCTGAGGATCTGAAGTGGGTCGAGGACGCACTCGACAGAAATCCCAACATGTATGCGGATATGGCCGCCAGAATCCCTGAACTCGGCAGGCACGAACCCGAGCAAGTCCGCAAGCTGTTCGAGAAACACCAAGATCGTATTTTATTCGCGACCGATTTTATGGTTTACAACAAGTACATTTTGGGATCCGGCGGGGACTCCGATAATCCCACCGATGAACAGGCGATTGAGTTTTTTATGAAATGCTATCGCTGGCTTGAGACCGATGACCGCAACTGGGCGCATATGACGCCGATTCAAGGCGATTGGACAATAAGCAGTATCCACTTGCCTGCCAAAGTATGCCGCAAGATCTACTTCGACAATGCGCAGCGTATTTTTGCGCGATCGCTCCCCTTGCAGACACTTCACGCATCCAGGCTGGAGACCGATTTTCTGCCCGACGGAAACTTGGACGAGGCGGAGTGGAAGAAGGCTGCGCCGCTGCGCTTGGAGTATGAATCGCAAAACGGAATGGCGCGCCCTGAACTCAGTACGCCGGTGAAAGCTCTGTGGTCCAACAAATATCTCTATTTGAGTTACGAATGTCCCTATCGGGAAATCAATGTCTTCAGCCCAAAAGCAAGCCAAGAGCGTTTGGGGTTATGGGACAACGATGTCGTCGAAGCCTTTATCGGCTCGGAACCAACTGTCATCAATCGCTATACCGAATTCGAATGGGCTCCCAGCGGCGAGTACCTGGATTTGAAGTTGGATTTGCCCGCCAAGGATTTTGAATGGACTGCAGCCCCGGATTCGTCCGTCGTCATCGACGAATCTGCTAAAGTATGGCGCGTTGAAACACGCATCCCGTTAGCGGCGCTGGCTGAACACCCTCCGCAAGTTGGCGATCGTTGGAAGATAAATCTTTATCGGCATGATCGTGCCGATAACGCCTTCATGGCCATGTCACCCACGCTTCGCGGAAGTTTTCACACGCCCGAACGCTTCGGTTGGCTGCAGTTTGATTAACCAACCGAGAAGTGTAGAACATTTGTCCCAAATGTTTATGGGCCGGTACCACGGTTCGGCCGGCGCCGAAAGGAGATGCTTCGTACCAAGGATAGCCTTCAACCGCGAACGGAATTGGCGCCGAGAATCTAGCCTTCTGCGACGCCATGAACACTTGAGACAAATGTTCTACAATCGCCCCGCTATCAACATAGGCTCAATATCCACGTAGGCCGATTTCTCCGAAATCGGCAACGGTTGGTTTCCCGCTAGCTGTTTACAGTAGACCGAATGGTTGCGACAACCGACGTTTGTTCGAGGCCGCCTAACAGTGTAAAGTTGTTTCTTTTTTCGATTGACAATTCCAAGTCGTCGTTTTCCGACCCCCAAAAGTTGTGTGGAAATCAACGACGCAGCTTGGATTTGAAGCGAATATCTCGTTCCCAAGCTCCAGCTTGGGAACGAGACAGCGAGACAATCGCCCGTCGATGTAAAACCTACTCGGAGGATGACCATTTTCGTTCAACACTGTGCCCATCATGTTCAATGTTTGACCGATCAGCGGAAGTACTGGCTAACTGAACTGAATCCTATTAGAATTTTTAACACTTTGAGATGATCACTGGCATGAATATCGTTCAAAATGCTGCTGGGATACCCGATCCCTTCTTGAAGAAATTATTTCGATTGCCTGCTCACACTTAGGTCGGATGAATCAAAAATACTGACTGGAGTTGCCAGCTGAGATGTCGAGTTCTTCACCCAGTGAGTTCGCAGCCTCCACGCGATTCGAAATTCGGCGGCAAGTGGGTATTGGTGGAATGGGCGTCGTGTACGAGGCCTATGATCGTCACCGCGAAGAGGTCGTAGCGATAAAGAAGATACGCCATCTGAATTCCGAGGGTATCTACCGACTCAAGAAAGAATTTCGAGCGCTGGCTGATTTAACCCATCCGAATTTGGTAGCGCTGTACGAGCTGTTTTCGGGTGAAGACGGGTATTTCTTTTCGATGGAGTACGTGGCGGGAGTCGACTTTCTCACGTATGTTCGCGGCACCACCGACCGAGCACGGGATATCGGCACGCATAAATCCGAAAGTATGTCGACGGTTGAGGGAGATCAGCCGCCACCACCGCAGGGCGGAATGCAGGATGTATTGCCGGATGAATTGGCCACAACCGAACAGGTTCTTCCACAGTTGTCCGAAGCGCAGACCCAACGCTTGAGATTGGCGTTAGCCCAGTTGCGAGATGGGGTGGAGTGCCTTCACCGGGTATATCGACTTCACTGCGACATCAAACCCTCAAACATACTTGTTACCCCCGCAGGCCGCCTGGTCCTACTTGATTGTGGTTTGACCATGGACTCAGGTGGCGATTCCAATGCATCGGGACAGAGAATCGCTGGGACTTTTCCCTACATGTCGCCCGAGCAGGCGGAAGCACGGCGTCTGAGTCCTGCAAGCGATTGGTATGCTGTCGGAGTGACTGTTTACGAAGCCATCGTTGGTATACGGCCATTTGTGGGCACCGTTTTCGAAGTCGTACTGGCCAAACGCGAACGAGAGCCTGTGCGCCCTTCGCTACGCATCTCCGCAGTGCCAAATGATCTCGACGACCTTTGCATGAGGCTCTTGGATCGCAATCCGCAAACTAGGGCAAGTGGCCGGGATATCGCCGATTACCGCCCGGCGGCCGAGCCAGATCCGATCGGCCTGACCGCACCCAACATGGGTGCGAGATCATTATTTGTGGGCCGTGGACCAGAGCTTGGTATGTTGCAGGCCGCCTTCTACCAAATCTCCACCGGCCAAGCGGTCGTCGCCTTTGTGAAAGGCGAATCGGGACTCGGCAAAACCGCGCTCGTGAACCACTTCCTGGACGACGTGCGGGCTGTACCTAACACAGTCGTTCTGTCCGGGCGATGTTACGAACGTGAGTCCGTCCCGATTAAAGCGCTCGACGATCTCATGGACGAACTTGCCAAGTATCTGATGCGCCTGCCCGCCATCGAAGCCGTACAGCTACTGCCTCGCGATGTGAGTATTCTAGCCAAGCTATTTCCAGGATTGCTGCGGGTCAACGCGGTCGCGAACGCACCGCATCGCGAGCGTACTCCACTAGATCAGAAAGAGCTTAGACTTAAAGCGTTTGCCGCCCTGCGAGAACTTTTGGGGCGCATCAGCGATCGCGCGAATTTGGTACTGGCCATTGATGACCTGCAATGGGGAGACCTGGATGGAGTCGAACTACTCAACAATCTGCTTTGTCCTCCCGATCAACCAGCGATGCTCTTAATCGTCAGTTATCGCAGTGAGTCAGAAAATGATAGTATTATCGCGTCGCTTCGAAGATCGCCACAGATCGAAATGACCGGGGTGAGCGTACGGCAAATTGACTTGTCGCCTCTGGATGCAACCGAAGCCAAAGAGTTGGCGCTGGCGTTTGCCAAGGATTCGTCGGAGGATGCCGCCTGCTTTGCCGAGGCTGTCGCTCGGGAGTCGGGAGGTAATCCGTATTTCGTAGATGCCCTTGCGCGGCAGTGGCATTTGCAAACTGGTGGTAATGTACCGTCACATCTGTCGACCAACGTGAACCTTGATGAAGTTGTTTGGAAATGGGTCGCGTCACTTTCGACAACCCAGCGTATTCTTGTTGAAATCGTTTCTGTGGCTGGGCATCCCCTACGCGAAGCCGAGCTGCTGGAGGTTACAGCCAATCATCGCGATGTTCGAGATGCCTTGCGCGGACTCTGTACCGATCGATTGCTGAAGACATCCTCAGGATCGTACGGCGAGAACTTTGAAACATTTCACGATCGCATCCGCCATGCCGTTGTGGCTCACCTTTCCACGGATCGCGTCTCCGAGTGCCATCGCGTGATCGCCAGTGCTCTCGAAGCCTCCGGCTCAGCGGACCCTGCGACCGTCGCTGCGCATCTGATCGGTGCGGGTGATCGCCAGAAAGCAAGCTCATTTTATATGCGGGCCGCAGATCAAGCAGCCAGTGCCTATGCGTTCGATCTCGCAGCGAAATACTACCGCTTGGTGATGGAGTTTTCGCCCGTCGATATCGACCGATTCGGCCTACGGCATAAACTCGCCGATGCACTAGCCAATGCAGGCTTGCATGCGGACGCCGCCAAAGAGTATCTAGTTCTAGCCGATCGTTCAAACGGTGAAGATGCCATAAATCTTAGACGATTGGCGGCGATGCATTTATTGATCAGCGGCCGAATACAGGAAGGTTTATCGGTTCTTGAATTGGTGGTTAAATCCGTAGGTTTGAAAATGCCGGCGACGGTTCAGCGAGCCGTCGTCTCGTTGCTGTATCACCGCTTGCAATTGAAACTGCGGGGTTTGAACTTTCGCGAGTCCGACGTCCATTCCCTATCAGCGCGTGTTCGATCGCGAGTGAGCGTCTGTCGTTCCGCCGGTTATGGATTGTTTTGGCTTGACACCGTCCGGGCGATTGATTTTCGAACTCAACACCTAATCTTTGCCCTGCAATCCGGTGACGCTGCCGAAGTGGCCGTGGCGTTAGCTTGGGAAGCCGTAGGTCTAGCGGTGGCGGGTACGCGAATGAAACAGCGTTCGGATGAACTCATCAAACGAGCTGAGCGCTTGGCCAACAGCCTTGGTAATCCCCAAGTGACCGCCAACGTGACCGTCGCATGCGGGATCGCCAGAAACATGCTGGGGGATTGCACAGAGGCGATGGACAGAATCGATCGAGCCATCTCTATTTTTCAAAATGAATGCATCGGAGCATTTTACGAACAAACACTGGCCGAAGGCGCCGCCCTGTGGGCGCTGAGTTTCGCAGGCAAGATCTCAGAAATAAGACATCGAATCCCGGCGTATTTTGCTGAAGGTCAGAAACGAAACGATATCCATCGTTTAGTGCACGTAGCCAATCTTGTGCTTCTGCCTCTGGCCGATGACGACCCTCAGCTGGCCGAACGGGAATTGGAACGACGACTGAAATTAATCTCGGAGGAGACGGTTGGGCTACCCCATTTGCTTGCCTACTACGGTCAGATGCAAATTCACTTGTACCGTGGCGATGGCGTGGCTGCTCTCGCCGATGATCAACG
>JANLQO010000322.1:0-27591 GCA_031367855.1 Planctomycetia bacterium
GACGGTGACCATGTTTGACAACCGCACATGACGACCAACACGCCGAGAGCAACACACGCAGTCGATGCCTTCGACATCCGTTCATGCCAAGCGAATTTCATGACGCACTTCTCCAATTTGCTGCCGATCCTTGGTCACCAACCATCGCCAGTTTTGAACCAAGTACTTGCACCGTAGCAATTTCCGTGCTTCAAACCAAGGCCAATCGGAGCGGAAAAATGCTCAGGAGCATTTCTGACCCTTTTTCTCGTGGTGGCCCTTTTTTCACGGTTTGTAAGAGGTCGACATGACTTCGAGAATCTTGTCAAGCAGTTCTTCTTCCGACATTTTGCCCGTTTGACTAAATACAACTTTCCCATCGGGCGCAATCAAAACTGAATGGGGTTGCGGTCCTTCCCACTTCGGATCGAGGGCTTGAATCAGCGCGTCCATGCTGGCTTCGGTGTAGAGGTAGTTGTTCGACTTGCGGCCTTCCTGTTCGAGCGAAGATTTAAGTTTGGCGGGCAGACCCGCCCGTTGCTTATCAAGAAATCGCTCCACGCGCGGTCGATCATCTGGCAAGTCGGTCGAGAGGGTAATCAGTTCAAAGTCGCGCAAGCCCATGCGCCGCGAAATCCGAATCAGTCCAGGGAATTCTTCGATACATGGAGCGCAAGTTGTCGACCACACATTGATCAGCCGATACTTTTTGGTCCCGTTTTTTGCCAACGCGGCCACTCCGGCTGCGTCGATCGTATCGAGAGTAATCGGCGCAGACTGCCAGTTCTCATTGTCCTTAGCCACTTCAGCAATCTTTTCGCGCCATTTGGTGGAACATCCAAACGGTTTGGTATCGCTGACCACCACCGGCTTTCCGTCCAGCAAAGCCATTATCGCATCGCGCGCATCGCGACGCTTCACGGTTGTTGGGTCCGGAAATCTCGAATCATCCAACCAGCCTTGATACCGCAACTTGCGATCGCGATCGAAAATGAAAACATGCGGCGTTGCCAAGCAACCGTAACTCTTGGCAACCGCTTGCGTGTCACCGTCATACAGATACGGAAAAGTGAACCTCTCGTCCTTGGCATAAAGTTTCATGTGTTCGAAGCTGTCGTCATATTTGGAATACCCAAGTTCATCCAATCGCAAACCATCTCCCGAGTTCGGATTAATGGCCACGACGGCGACACTCCGGTTTGACAACTCCGCTACAAGGTCCACGAATCTGGGATCTTGAGCATGACAAACCGGACAATGGTTCGAAGTAAAGTAAACAACGAGAACTTCCGCTTTCCCGAAATCAGCCAAAGCCCAGTCTTTTCCGTCGATGCCTGGCAGTTTGAAGTCAGGTGCCGTTTGCCCCATCGTCAGCTTCTGTAACCCGTCGGGGCCTTCTGCAGCTGAAACCTGGGAAATGATCGCAGTGAGCAGCACGAAGGCAAATGATTTGCTAAACATCGCAAGGCCCTTGAGTGAAGGCAAGGAATCAGAACCGGACTGGACATGGTTTATGTTAGCACAGTTCTTTCGTCGCGCCTCATAACGATGCTCACTCGAAAGTTCGCGCCCCAAATACAAAATAAGTATCATCCGGTTTTGGCGGACGTAGGCATCGGCTGGTGTGCCACTGGCTCCGCCGGCTCCGCCAGTGCGAACGAAGAAGTAATCTCTACATGCGGAGAATTCAGCCAACGAAGTAGCTGCGTCGCGCGAAACTCTCGAATTGCGAGTCGCAACGTGTCTAACGAGTTCCTTTTGGCATTCTCTAGACGCAATGAAAAAAGGCCTTGAATTTGACTTGCAAGCGGGCGACTCGCCCGCAGAACCTGCTAGTTGACCCGACGTCGCTGCACCAAAAATTTCCGCCCTCGCACTTTAATAATGGTCGAGGCGAGCGAGCCTTCTGCCGAGCTATTGTGCCAACAAAACTGGTACTACAAAAAAGCAGCAAAAGGCTGGACTCCAGCGCAATTTAACGCTGTCCAATTGGCGGTACTTTCTTGATAGGATTCTGATGAGTACCATCATGCATGGAAGGACATTTTTTTGTCTCAGAGCTTTGCAGAGTTTCGCCAAGGAAGGGATTTTGGTGTGTCAATGTTCGAAAACAACATTCTAGGCTCCGCCAAATCGTTGGACACGCTACTGGATGAGGGTTTCCAATGTCATCAGCGCGGACAACTGGCTGACGCAGAAAAGTCGTATTTGAGCATTTTGCAAGTGGATTCAAGACATGTTGATGCACTGCATTTGCTGGGACTGGTGCGCCACCAAGTTAAACGGCACGCCGAGGCGGTCGAACTGATCCAGCAAGCTCTCTCATTCAAGAGCGCACCCTGCTCCATACTCTTGACCAACCTGGGGGCTGCACTTCAGGAATGCAAGCGATGGGACGAGGCGGAAGATTGCTATCGTCGTGCGCTCCACATACAAGCTGACTATCTCACTGCACATCAGAATCTTTGCCGGTTGCTGACGATCCGCGGTCGAGCTCAAGCTGCAGCAATTGCCTGGTCCAACTTTGGCAATCTGATGCTTGATCTGGGCAAGCCAGACGAGGCACTCATTCACTTAAGATTCGCTCAGGAGCTGGCGCCCGACCGCGCGGCTGTACTACATGACACGGCGACGGCACTTGCGCGACTCGAACGACTGGAGGACGCTGTGCGAGCCTACCGAGCTAGTTTGCAGCTGGACGGTCAGTCAGCGATGTGCTGGAACAACTTAGGTTGGGTGCTATTTCAACTGGGGCGGTCCAAAGAGGCGATAGACAGTTTCCGTCGCGCGATCGACTTAGCGCCGGATTTACCAGAACCTCATATGTGCCTGGCCATGACTTTATTGCGATTAGGACAATTCGAGGAGGGATGGGCTGAGTACGAATGGCGCTGGAGGAGCAGCGCACAGCAATTTGCTCGTAAGACTCGTGGGGAACCACTATGGGATGGCCAGCCGCTCAATGGCCGAAGCCTATTGATCGAAAGCGAGCAAGGAATCGGAGATGTTCTTCAGTTCGTTCGTTACGTGGATTTATTGTATCAGCAAGGTGAAAAAGTTGCTTTTCATTGCCCCACAGTTCTATTGCCGCTCTTGCAAACCTGCACGGTATTTGGTCACGTCGTTTACTCCGAGGAGCCGCCGCAGTGCGACTTGCGGATTGCGCTCTTGTCGCTTCCCAGCGTCCTCGGCACTACCGTTGAAACCATACCCAAAAACCTTCCCTATCTTCGTGTCCCCCCCACTCGCATCGCCCAGTGGCATGATCGTTTGAAAGAACGGGAGGGCTTGCGCATTGGCATCGTATGGCAAGGCAACACGTCGTACCTAGACGATCGACAGCGTTCTTATTCATTGCAAAAGTACGGTCCACTTGCTCAATTACCAGACGTGCAGTTGATCAGCTTGCAAAAAGGAAAGGGTTCTGAACAGGTTCGCGATGTTTGCTTTCCAGTTCACCAGCCTGCACAGAGCTTTGATGAGGATGGTCCATTCCTTGACGCTGCTGCTGTGATGGCAAATCTGGATCTCGTCATTGCGCCGAACACGTCGTTGGCACACTTGGCCGGAGCACTGGGGGTTCCTGTTTGGGTGATTTTGTCGGCAACTGCAACCGATTGGCGTTGGATCGAGAATCGAGAGGACACGCCTTGGTATCCAGGAATGCGATTGTACACACAAAAAACGGCAGGCGATTGGGATGAGGTTTTTAATCGCGTCTATACGGAAGTTGCCGCGATGTGTAAGAGCGCCCCACCGTGGGTCGCATCTGCAGGATGCGACACCCTAAAAATCTCGACTCAGACCACTTAGCGTGGTGCAGCGAATTTTGGGTTGTGTTTAACAAACTCTGACCAGGCGGCGTCCGTGATTTTAGAATCTTGGATGTCGACGAACTTAAGCCGCGTCATCGCCGCAATCGTATTCAACGCATCGTCGGTCACGTGAGTTTTGCCGAGCCAAAGCGTGGTGAGCTGCGGATGCTTAGCGATTTTTTTTAACCCTGCATCGTCGATCGCACAGCCTGTAAGGTCTAGCTCGGCTAATCTTGGAAGCACCCGAACAACGTCCAGCAACTGACCGTCAACTGCGGTCCCTTCAAGACTCAAACGCTCAAGAGCTTTCAGTCTGCCGATTGATTTCAGGTCGGCAGAGGTTGCGTTGCTGAACGATAGATCCAACCACTCAAGCTCGGTTTGCTCGGTGACATGCTGCCACGCTTCGGCGCTCAGTTGGCTGCCCGCGAGCACCAGTTCACGTAATGGCTGATCGCTGCGAAGGCTGGCAAGTTGTTCGCTGGTAACTGTCAATTCTGACTCATAGTTTTGCTGAGCCGCATCGCCGCCCAGCAAACTGTGAATCGCTTTCGAATCGGGCGCGCCTTGATACATGGCCACCAGCGACTGAAACACAACCTGCTTGCGGCGCTCTTTCTGTACAGCGTCACCTTGATCGAGCATCACGTGCATGATGCCCGCAGCTTGCGAATAGAGTTTGGCGATATCCGGGTCCGCTTTCCAAGCTTCGAGTCGCCCGTCATTGAATTCATCCCATGGAACAAAGTAACCATCGCGAATGGCGCGATACCTTGCCACTTGCAGACGCGGCGCCTCCCAACCTCCCAGACTCCAGAAACCGTCGCCACGCCATAACGATTCCATGTACAACGCGATCCCTTCCAACAACCACACACTCCCGCGCGCTCCAATACTCTCGGCAGTCTGCAAACGAGTCGCTTCGGCTAACAACTGGTGCGTCAATTCATGATAGAAAGTGGCTGCCAAGTTTTTATCCGGAAAGAAATAAGATGTCTGCTTATCGGGATCGTAATAGCCGACGGAAACGCCGATATTCTCTTCTCGCTTGAGTGCTTCTACATAGTCGGCTCGATCGCGCAGCAGCAAGACCTTGATTTGTCGTTGCGATTCGAAGGGTGAGGTGCCGCCATCCAAACGCGATTTCAGTAAACCGGGCGGCGACCACAGCGGAAAGAAATACTGTGTCCATAGGGCATAGAACTCTTCCAGCTGCATCGCCAACTCGATCGTCTCGGAAGTTGTGGCTCGCGATGTGAGTAGAAAGTGCGGCGACTCGACGCGCGTGTAGGTATTCCCCGGCCAACCATACGTTGGGTGCTTGGCCGTCGAACGCCGCACCACCGGTCGCACACTGCAAGAAGTCGCAAGTCGCCCGAGTGTCCGTTTAGCTTCGGCGTGCTGGGGATTTTCACGCAAGGTGCGCCACAACAACTGATAGCTGCGAGTGTCGTCACCGGCAGCAACTGCGCGGCGGCATTCCTGAAACCAATACTCGGCGTGTCGCGCCCGAGCCGCTTCGAAGTGCTTGACCCAAGCGGCTTGTTTCGTGTTCGCCGAGTTCGCTGGTCGCGGTTCCACGGGCAGGTACAAAAGCGTTTGGTCAGCCCGCTCCGCTGGGATCCAGCTGCGACACAATTTGGCTTCTGCTTCCAGACCGAGACTATCACAAATCTCCCGTAATCGTTGCAATTCCGTTTGCATGGATGCTTCGTCAAGCGGCTCCGTTGAGCTCGCAGAAACCTTCTCTTGAGCTGCGGCGTGTAGAGTCCAGCTACCGCAGGCCAGGCACAATACGACTAATTGCAACAATCCGTGAACTCCGATTCGCATCCCGCGAATTCCTTCCCTACTGGCGTTTGCCGCGAAAAACATGCCACGATTTGCTGGAAAACCAGCAGCATTTGGCGAATCAATTCTCCAGTTTAACATAGCTCTATTGCGGTTGGTGCCAATGTGGTTGCAAATCACGGCACAATTATCTTTACGGAATTGTTGCCCTTAACGCTCGTAGGACGGATAATGAAAGGAGTAAAGGGATTTAGTGTCTTAGCGAGGTGAATCATGATCAGTGTCAAACGATTGCTCTGCTGTTTTCTGTTTTTCGCATCAACGACTATGAGCCAAGCTCATGCGTGGCACGGTCCAGGCGGTTTCAGCGGACACGGATATGGTTTCGGACTGAACCATCACAGCTTTCATCCAAGTATTTACAATCCGGGCTGGAGCAGTTACTCGCGCTCGAGTTTTTACAGTAGCTACGGTTACGGCGGGCTGGGTTACAGCAGCTACGGTTACGGAGGATTGGGCTATAGCAGCTTAGGTTTTGGAAGTTGTTGGCCGCGAGCGAATTACCAGATCAGTTATCGCAGTTACGCACCGGTCTACTATACGAACAGTTGGCCAACTTATTACAGCAATTACTATACGCCTACCTATTATGCGCCCACGTACTGCTCTCCGATGAGTTACGGCTCTTACTACACGCCTAATGTCGCGCCTGTCATTTATAGTAACTACGCTGGATTCCCAAGTTGTGCAGTGTCGCCTTCAATAAATAGCCTTCCGGTAGCAGCCTATTCCGCCAAAAAGCCGGTCCTAAGCTCAGCCGCTTTCCGTTTCGCTAGTCAACCAGTTCAGCCAGCAAAGACTCCCCTGGCGCAACCGACTGTCGGTCGATATGTTTTGGCTCAAGCTACCACCAGCGCTGCGACTGCCGCACTTGACACAGCCCCAGCAGAATTGATTGCTGCAGCCGACGCGATCCTGGCTGCCGGCGGCTACCGTCAAGCGGCGCAGGCCTATGCGCAAATCGTTGTGAAGTTCGGTAATTCGGATCGACTCGTTACTCGCCGCTTCATCGCTCAGGTGGCTAATGGCGACTTTGATCAAGCCGCGGTTGTCAGCGAGCTAGCCGCCGCCAACGGCAATCGGCTCGACCGCAGCGATCTCCCTCAAGGCAATTTGCAAATCGCCTTGGGTGATAGCACAGGATTAATCGCTGCCCGTGGCGAGAAACTAGCTGCAATCGCTCTACAACAATCCGATGACGCCGTTCCGATGCTGACCGTTGCCCATTGGCTGGCACTTAGCGGCGACAACCCACGTGCCGATCTTTTCAAAGCTCGCGCTGACCAAATGCGGCAGGTTGCAGTCGGCCATTTAATCCACAAACCTACCGTCTCTCAAAGCGCAGCCAGCATCAGCGCTAGGTAACGGATTGTGGGGTGGTTTGAGGCACGAAACCCACCACGCAACGGCGACCAAGGTGGGGTTCGTAACTCAACCCACCCTTCAGCAAACGTCCCGCATGGATCGATACGTGGCTATTAGCGGGTTATTTGAAGAATAAACTCGGAAAACTCGGTTAAAGCCGCAGGCGCTAGGGTGGTTTCAATCGATTCGTATTCGTCGACTAATCCTGTTTTGCATGGCTGGAGCAAATGGTTCAGGCCAGGCAGAATCTCTAATTTCGTATGCGGGTTGGGGGGCGATTTTAGGGCGATTTGCAGCGTGTCACGATTGCCCGTCGCAGGCACTTGCACATCTTCGCTGCCCCAGACAGCCAGCAAAGGTTGTTGTACTTGCGACAAGAACTTCGATGGATCACGCTGCAGAAAATCTCGATACCATGCACTATTCAGTTGTTTGAGCCGCGCTGACAACGCAGCTTTTGCCGTTGCTTCTGCATCGGCGGGGACATGAGCAACCTCGAGAAAAGTATCTACGATCATGTCAACTTGATGCTCGTAATCGGCCTTGGCCGCGTTGCGAAGCACCAGTTCCGAATGCTGCTCCATCATCGCTCGTAGCGCCGTCATGGTTGCTTCGGGAGTCTGCTGGCGGCGCGCCATTTCCAACGTTTGCTCAACCACGATTTTTCTACCATCCCAACCCGCTCCTGCCATTAAGACTAAGAAAGCGACTTTCGGGTTCTTGGCCGCCACACTGATTGCGACCGATGAACCTTCGCTATGGCCTAGAAAGCCTATTTTCGAAGGATCGATTTGCGGTTGCGTGGCCATGTAGTTCCAAGCGGACTCGGCGTCGGCAATGAAATCTTCCGTTACAGCAGATTCGAAATCCCCTGTGCTTTTTCCTACGCCGCGATCATCGTAACGCAGTACTGCAATGCCTTGGCGAGCAAGATGATCAGCGATCACCCAGAAAGGTTTATGATCGACGATGGTTTCGTCACGATCTTGAGGGCCACTGCCTGTGATTAAAATCACCGCCGCACGTTTCTTTTCGCTTTTGGGGACCACAAGCGTACCTGCCAGGCTGGCATTCCCTGTCCCTCCACTAACAAACGTTACGTCACTGACTTCATAGGGAAAGGGCGGCTGGGGAGTTTGCGGCCGTTTTTTCTTAATAACATCAAGGTCGATCGCAGCTGTCTCATGCTTCCATTCGAGCGGCAAGGGGACTAATCCTTGGCTCCAGTTGCCAGTCCACTTCTCGTCCTCCAAATTTGCTTTGCCCTTCCAGGTAGCTGCCAATCCAGGGACTTTGATTATGAGTTGATCCCCATCCGCCTCCAGCGTTCCAACAAAAGAACCAAAGCCTTCGCTGAGGCTATCGACCAATACCATCTGTTTGCCGTCAATGCGTTCACCGTCAATGACTCGCAGTTGCATAGGCAGCTTTCGAACGAACGCGTTCAGTTCACCGCGATAGACAGTTTTCGCAAGCATGGGTGGCAGTGCATCGACTCGTTCTAGCTGCAGCTTGAATTCGATGCCATTCTGAGCAAAAACACCGACAACTGATTTTCTACCTTCGGCTTCAACTCCTACAAATTTTGCATTCACGGATTTGAGCTCGATGGTCCATTTGCCGTCGTCGCGAGTGACGCTGGTTAGCGGAATCTTGGCTGACTTTTGGTCATTGGAAACACTGTATCCAGTAAGGGTTCCATCTGGCTTCGGCGTCAGAAACATGGTTGTTCGCAGCCACTGGTTTGGGGTCTTGATCACGCCGTGCCAGATTTCCGTTGTTTGCACCGTATCTTGAGCTGGCAGTGTGCTCAACGCAAAACACAACCAGCAGACTGTTAGCAGTATACTTTTTGATAGGATCGACATGGCATCGCCTTTAGGGATGAGGGGGTATTTGAACCGTCCATGATAACCTCAGTGAATCGGTTGAGAAAATGAGAACTCGTTGAGAACTCGTACCCAAGCTCCAGCTTGGGTACGCACACTCCGGAAGCTCCGCTTCCCGATCCAGTTCCTTTCAGATTTCCACCTTGGCAAGTGTTGATCTGCAGCAAAACACAGCGCCCGCGAAGCTGAGCTTCGAGGACCGCGTTCCTAAGCTGGAGCTTGGGAACGAGACAATACGCGGTCATACGCTCGCCTAATGATTCGCGCGTCGTTACTTCGTAAGGATCAGTTTTCCGAAGTTTTTATCAAAAATAAGCGTAAATTCAAGCGTGCTATTGATAATGATTCTCAATTAGCGTAAATTCATGGCATCGAAGCAGCAAGCGATGGGAGCTTGGCGCTAGCCGCTAAACTCCTCCGCCAGCCACGTTCGTTCCGCACTGAAAGGCAAGTTGAACTTTCGGGCCTTCCGTGGTTTTAGAGGGATTTTGCAAATGGTTTACGCGAATTCAGGTTCCGGTCGACGCGGTTTCACTTTGGTCGAGCTGCTGGTGGTCATCGCCGTGATTGGAATTCTTGTCGGGCTGCTTCTGCCGGCAGTTCAAGCCGCTCGCGAGGCCGCTCGGCGAATGCATTGCTCAAATAATCTCAAGCAAGTTGGCCTCGCGATGCACATGCACATGGACGCAAAGAAAGCATTGCCCGCGAACGGCAACTACCTTTGGAACGGAGCGGCTGTTAGCACTGCGAATGCGTGGTCAGGAATGGCTCGCCTACTACCTTACGTAGAACAAGAGAATCTCTTTCGCGGCATCGACTTTGCAGTCGGATACAACAGCCAGCCCTCGATTTCCTCCAAGCGCGTGGCCACTTTTATGTGCCCCTCCGAGCTTAACGATAAAGGGTTCGGATCAGACACTGTCTATGGCAACAAGCACTGGCCCATCAACTACGCCCTCAATAGCGGAACCTGGGCGGTATTGGTTGCCAAATCGGCTGGCATGCGGAATGGTGACGGTGCTTTTGGACCGAATTCCACGCGGCGCCCAGCGGATTTTACCGATGGCTTAAGCAACACGTTCGCTGTCGCCGAAGTGAAGGCGTTTACGAATCGCGTTAACGGCGCCAACAACGCTGCCACGTTTGCGACTCCGCCACAGCCACCAAAAAATCTCGGTTCGCAATCGTTGGCAACTTTTAACCCAAACTCATTTACGCACGTCGAATGGGTGGATGGAAAAGTTCATGAAACAGGCTTTACGACCGTTTTTACTCCCAATTCGAAACTCGAGTTTTGTCATGGTTCCACCAACTACGACGTCGACCTGATTCTCGCCACAGAGTCCAGTCCGGGAGACACCTATGCCGCCGTCACGTCGCGAAGCTATCATGCCGGTGGTGTGAATGTGCTGCTGATGGACGGTTCAGTGCACTTTGTCGGCAACAGTGTCGCGTTGAACGTTTGGCGAGCCTATGGAACACGTGCGGGTGGTGAAGTCGCCTCGCTGGATCAATAATACCAGCTGACAGAACATCATGAGGCGGACGCTCAATCGTCCGCTGCGTTGCGTTTGTGGACCCTATCGAATCGGGCGCAACTTCGATTGGGCAGGTTTGGCTGGCGTAGAAACCAACTTTGCTTGAGCCAGCAAACTATCCACGATGGGCTTTACGGTTTGGGAAGGCAAGGCGTAGGAAGAGACACGGCCCGCGCGCGCAATATTAATACCCACAACTTTTCCGTCCAGGTTTACAAGCGGGCCTCCACAGTCCTGCGGCTCAAGCACTGTGTCATGGGAGAACACGTTGCTAAAACCGGTCGATCTGGCACTGACGCGACCATTGACTTCCATTTCGGTTTTATCCAGTAATTCATCCGTCAAGTCCATTAAGCGAGCTTCAACTTCGAAGCGTTTCTCACCGCGGTCCACACCGACTCGAATAAATTCACCGGCACTACCACTTGTCGAGATAGCTCGTATAACCTCTTCGCTGGTTTGCAGTGATTGACCATTTACAGAGTACAAGTAGTCTCCCCTTCGAATTCCGGCTTCCTCTGCCCCGCTGCCTAGCAGCACCATCGCGACCTCGCCACCCTCACCTTTTGTTGGTCGCAGTTCAACGCCCAGACGAGGACGTTTCGCTTCAATGCTCTGAATACCCGCACTGACTACGCCTACCGCGATCGGCCGGGCTCTCAAATCCGTGGTCGCAAGCCACTTACCGCGTTCCGGTGTCTGGTTATCCCATGTAATCGCGGTCAGTTGTGTTTCTGGCACATGGAGGAGTGCAAGGTCATGCTCTTGTACTTTGTTGATCACTGAAACGATCGATTCTCGGCCATCAAACATCCGACAAGTCAGTTCACCGCTAATAGGCAATTGGCTGGCTTTGGTAACGATCCAGCCATCGCTATCAACAATTGCACCCAGCGCAACTTGCTCGCCACTGTGCATCAGCCTCACGGTGCTCTTCCAACTGTCGCCGAGCGCTTCATCGAAGGCTCGCAACATGTAAAGACTTGATCGCTGATTTCCGCGTTTCACCTGCGAGGAGGAGGACTCCAGTTTAAATGAACGGCGACTTGGCTCTTGCACCAAACGCGTGCCGACGTTAGTGAAATCCAAGGCCTGCTGGGCCTTACCAGACAGATTTAATTCGCAAAAACGATTCTCAACTCGACTTGAAAAAGAAGTTGCGAGCAATCCCACGGAAAGTACAAAAAGGCAAATTAGGCGAGTAGTCACAGCAATACAAACTTTCTAACGAAGTATTCGTTGGCTGGCTTGTTCCCGACTCCATTCTAATCCAGCCCTGTGCGGTTGCAGTACTCGCCGCAACAATCCTGTCGCAGCAATTTCCTTCTCTTAACTAATTACACAGGCTGGAAGCCTATGCCACCACTAATCACCTTCGACTCCCACGACTAAGGGAAACCGGAGCGACATCCCATCACGAACAATTTCAATAAAAACGGTGTCGCCAGGCAGCGTCTGCTCGACGGCCGCCTGCAATTCTGCAAAAGTTTCAACTCGGACGCCATCGAAACTTCGAATGCGATCGCCAACGACTAGGCCGGCCACTTCTGCTGGGCTATCAGGAATTACTTTCCCAACAATAGATTCTAGCGAATCAGAGAGTCCTCGCACTCCAATCAGCGGCCTGAACCCTGGCAGTACTCCCCAAGCCTTGCTGCTCGCCAATTGCTGCCAACTCGTTTCAAAAACCTCGATCGGAACGTGCATATTGTCCTCCATATCCGTTCCAATGCGAGAATGGATGCCGATCAGTTTGCCTTCCAAAGTAAACAGCGGTCCGCCACTATCGCCACCAATTAGCGTGCAATCGGTAAACAAAGTATTAGCTGGCTTTCCTTTGATCGAAAGAATGCGTCCTACTCGAATCACACTGCCACGTTTGGGTTGCCAACCGCCGGGGTGACCAGCCGCGATACACCACTGACCTTCCTTCAAGCTTTCACTTTTGCCCAGCGTCGCATGCGGCCAGGGAACGCTACGAGCGCTCTTAATCTTGATTAGTCCAGCATCGTTATTGCGATCCATCCCGAGAGTGATCGCTTCGACCCGAGTGCCATCACTAAACCTCACCCAAGCTTGCCTGCCTGGTTTGCCCGCTACGTGGGCGGCTGTCAATATGTACCCATCGCCCGAGATTACGGCTCCGCTACCCTGTGCAGAACCTTGCTGCACGTTGACCGTAACTTGATCGATGACAGCCGCAACTTTCGATTGTTGCTCATCCATCGCGCGCAGTTCAGCCAAACTCTTGGGTTCGCTACCACGAAAAACTTGTTTCAGCCGCGAGTCGAGGGCGATATAGGTCGCTCCCATTACGCTAGCAGTACTCGAACTAATAACCGGTTTCGCAGCCGTTCGAGGCTCCGCAATTGCCACTTGAGCGGGTACAGTCGGCGGTTCAGGAATAGCTTTTTCAAAAGGGGCCGTTGCCTGCGGCAGTGGATCCTGCTTCTGTGGCAGAACTAACTGTGGTTGCGACGAACTAAATTCCTGTCCGCTGGCAGAGAATGTTCCGACACAGAGAGAAAGTAAAGCGAACACGGTTGCTAGCCCAGGCATTGACTTCGTCAATGTGCCGACCATCCAACGGTTAGCTCGATTCTTGAACGGAAGTTTCAGCATCAGCGAATCCTGCCAAGAGTGACTTCTAACTGTACCGATTATAGCTACTTGAGCAAATCTGCTCACAGATCGATTATTCGTGGAGTCGAGACAAAATAAAAGGCTTCGGCAAATCGAAATCCGAGATTCCGCGAAAATGCACCCCCACTTTTGTGAAATGGTAACGAGTTTGCGGGTCAAAACCACCTCGGCCTGCTCCCACCACTGCAATCCGGCTCAACCAACTCCTTTTTTCTCGCGACCTTGGGAATTCCACGACAGTTAACCATCCGTCGGATTCCACCTGATTCCCACGGATGGAAGTTACGGTCGCATCCGGCAGATGCGACCCACTCCGGCAGATGCGACCCAAGGTGGGTCGTTCTTGCCGAGAGTGACCGTGTGCCGCCTCAAAATGTTTCTCAGCGCAGATTACTCCGCCTACTCCAGCTCGCCATTGACTCCCATCTGATGGAAAAAGTGCTCAACTGAATGCTGATTTGCCAGCAACCAGTCGATCGACGGTTCATTCGCCAAGGCCTTCTTGAGCACTTTTACAGTCGCTTCGCGGTGGATTTCAAACAGGGCTTTGTGGTCGATCTTCTTTAGTTCCGCGACGCTTGGGTCCAGCCAGACGGAGTAGATAATGCCGAGGTCATTCGCTTTGGACTTGTCGATAATTCCTTCGCGCACCGCATCGAGAACACCATGTGCAATGCCTGCTTGCACGGTTCCCATGAGAATGTTGGTGTAGCGAGCGCTCGAAACGGTCACTTTCGAAACCATCAGCGTCGCAGGCTTGACTTGCACGTCGCTGTTGAGGATCGCGAACACGCGTGTGTGCCCCTTTACTTGATCGCCCAAAAGAGTCGCTAGCGCTGTCCCGACTGGCCCGTCGAGTTCACCGATGGCGATTTCTGGCTCTGCACACAAATACGCTTCATTGCCTTCAACCAAGGCTTCTGCCGTCCTCATGCCGATTCGCATTTCTATTTTCCTTTAAAATCACGCGTTAATTGGGTTCGGATAAAAGTGCTTCTGGCGCTTCGCCAACCTATTTACTGAGGTGCAGGCGGCGTACGAGGCACACTGCGGATGTCCGATATTTGTAGGCATTGTATTGCGAATCGTCAAAAGTAGGAGCAGTGAACCTGTATTAACTCAGAGTTACTAAACTGCAGTCGCGTCAACCACAAACTGTGAAGCAATCATTTTGGTCCAGGCAAATTTCGCTACAATCTGCAAACTTAGAACACATAATTTGTCCTTGGAGTCGAGCGGGTGTGGAGCAAGCGGATACCATTTAAAGTCGATATTGCCGGCGTGATCGAAATCATGGGCTCGTCGCTGTACAGTCGGCCAGACACACCGATTCGTGAATTGATTCAAAACGCGCATGACGCGATCATGCGCAGACGCAACGGCGATTTGGACTACCAAGGCCGGATCGATATCGAGCAGGATGCCGATCGGAATTCGCTGAGTTTTACCGACGACGGCATAGGGCTGTCTCCTGCCGAAGCCGAGGAGTACCTGGGGACGCTCGGCATCGGCATCACCGGTTTGCTCAAGGGCCGCGGTAGTGATGACGCCCGGGCAACGGTCGCCGGATCAGGCGATCAACTGATTGGTCAATTCGGAATCGGCTTGTTCAGTTCCTTCATGTTGGCCGAACGACTTGTGGTTGAAAGCCGACGATCTGACCATGACGAAGGCATCCGTTGGTCAGCTGGCGCTGGAACCGATATTGAGCTGTCGAGTTCGACGCGCGCGCAAACGGGAACTACGGTCACGCTCTTTCTCAAACCGGAATGCCAAGCTCTAGCCGAAAACTCTGAGATGTTGGAGGCCGCGATTAAACAGTTCGCAGACTTCATTCAGATTCCAATCTATGTCAATCGTGCACCGGCGAGAACCAATCTGATCAACGTCGCTTGGTTCAGCCCGACACCGGACGCGGAGTCGATCGAGCTGGACTTGTCGAGCTACTTTCACGAATCGCCGCTCGACGTGATTCCGATTCATATCACCCAACCAGTTCATGTCGAGGGTGCGCTCTACATCTCGCCGCAGCGCACGCCAGGTTTCTCAGATGACTCAGTCGTGGCCGCGACGATTCGGCGGATGGTGATTTCTCGCCGCATTCAAGATCTTTTGCCGCCCTGGGCCTCATTCCTGCGCGGAATCCTGGAATTGCCCGATTGCTCGCCCACCGCCAGTCGCGAGGATCTCGTTCGCGACGGAAAATTTCTTGCTGTACGTATTGCAGTTCAGGAAGAAATCTATGCTCATTTCCGCGAGCTCGCCGACGTACATCCGCAGCGATTGGAAGCGATCATCAACTGGCACCGCTTCACCATCGCTGGTTCCGCGCTGGAAGAAGCCCCGCTACGTCATCTGCTGCGAGGCTGTTACCGATTCTCGACCAGCCAAGGCGACTTGACCTTCGATCAGATCCTGAGCAAGAGCAAGTCCGATCCGCTTGTCGAAATGGAGGCCGATAATGTCGTGTGGTACAACGCAGATCGACGACAAGAACGCTGGCTGAATGAAGTCTTCAGTGGCAATTCAGCCTTATGTGTCCATGCGTTGCGCAGTTTTGAAGAATCGCTTCTTGCGGCAATGATTGCCGACCTCAGCGATCGAGATGTCGATTTGCGTATCGCAAGTCCATCGTCACCGCACTTCGGTGCGTCCGTGCTGGGCATCAAGCGTCTGGAGGATGCGCCGCACGAGTGGATTGAGTTCTTAGGCAGATCCAACGCACGCGTCATGATCGCGGACTTTCGCGGCATACAACCTGTTATGGCTTTCTTGAATGAGCGTTATGAACTCTCCAAGACCTTCGAAGGCCTCAAAAAGGACGGGGATATTCCGCCTGGATTTCAGCGACTGATCGACGCTCATTTCCGTCAAGCACCGGCCGACAAGAACGAAGTCATTCTCAATCGCCACAACAACTTGATCGAGCGAGCGCTCGCGAAAGGTATCAGCAGCCCGCTGGCAAACGTCGTGCGGTTAGTAGTGCATGGCGCGCTCCATTCGGCTGGCGCGACGCTAGATTCGGCTGTGCAAGAAATTCAGAAAGATGATCTGGACTGGATCGCTCGGGCATTGTGGGAATCGAAGTAGCCGTCGCGCCGTGAAAAATTTACAGCAAAAAAGGCTGCCCATTTTTGAACTCATTTTTTTGGTTTGCCCAACCAACTATTATGTCGGGTAGCCCCTCCGACCCAAATTCACCCCATCGAAACACCACTGATCCAATCCAGACTAGGGACAAACGATAGATGAGCGAAATTGACGAGCAGCTAAAGCAGGAACTGGATCGTTTTCGCGAGGACTTCAGCAATCTAAGGCGTGAGGTCGGAAAAGTGATCGTCGGCCAAGACAGAATAGTCGAAGGCGTGCTGATGGGTTTGATCTCGGGTGGCCACATATTGCTCGAAGGTGTTCCAGGACTAGGGAAAACTCTGCTGGTGCGAACGCTGGCAAGTGTCCTGCATGCAAAGTTTTCGCGCATCCAGTTCACGCCTGACTTAATGCCCGCGGATATTATTGGCACCAACGTCATGCTCGATTCGCAAGGCGGCGGTGCACGGTCGTTTCAGTTCGAACGCGGTCCCGTCTTTTCCAACATTCTTCTCGCGGACGAAGTCAATCGCGCGACTCCCAAGACGCAGTCCGCGTTGCTCGAAGCGATGCAAGAAAAAAGCGTCACCGTGGGTGGCATCTCGCATAAACTCGACGGCCTGTTCTTTGTTATGGCAACGCAAAACCCGCTGGAAATGGAAGGCACTTACCCGCTGCCCGAAGCTCAGCTCGATCGCTTTTTTTTCAAATTGCTGGTGCCATTTCCGTCGACACAAGATATCGAGATGATCCTTAATCGCACGACCGACGTCGAAACTCCTGAAGCAAATCGCTTGATGGAGACCGATCGAGTGATTGAGATGAGTCGTTTGGCGCGGCGGATTCCCATCAGTGATGAAGTGCGACGGTTTGCGATTCATACTGTTATGGGTTCGCATCCGGATCACGAACTAGCCAGCCCGATGACCAAGAAATTTGTGCGTTACGGTTCGAGTCCGCGCGGAGCTCAAGCAATTATTTTGGCCGCGAAGATCAATGCCATTCTCGATAGTCGATATCACGTCGCTACCGACGATATCCGGGCTGTAGCCGCCAACTGCCTGCGACATCGTATTTTACTGAATTTCGAAGGCCAAGCCGAAGATATTAAGACGGATGACATTGTCGAGAATATCTTGCAGAATATTGGCAAACGACAAGCCGCGTAGTCATCAATTTGGACCATCCTCAGTGAGCTTGCGCCCTCTACACCGATGTATTTTAAGCGATTCGCTTGTGTTTTAGGTGGGTCGCTTCTGCCGGATGCGACCGGTGTTAAGTTCCACAATCATATTGGAAAGTTACGATTAACCAATGCACTGCAAGTATGCAAAAGTGGATGAAGGCGCAGGCCATCAGAAAATGCAGGTCTCAGTGCAGTCACGCTCGGCAAGCGTGACCCACCGAAAACAATGGTTGCGAGAAAATCGGTGCGATTCGGGAAGAACAGGCTTGTCGCATGTCATTATTTGACTCGGAATTTCTCAAGCGATTGGAATACCTGTCGTTGGTTTCGAAGCGTATGTTTCGAGGACAACTTCTGGCCCAGCGACGCACCAAACAACTGGGTGGCGGCATTGAATTTGCCGACCATCGGGAATACTCACACGGCGACGACCTGCGTTACCTTGATTGGAACGTTTACGCCCGCTACGGCGATTTGCTGCTAAAGCGTTTTCAAGAAGAGGAGGACCTGCACGTTTATATCATGCTCGATGCGTCGCCGAGCATGAACGTTGGACAGCCGTCGACGAAATTTGACTACGCACGCCATGTTGCGGCGGCTCTCGCCTACATCGCGCTGGCGGATATGGATCGAGTGGGTATTTACGCCTATTCGAACGAACTGATGGCTGAGATGCCCATGACACGCGGCAAAGATCGCGTATTGTCCGTTCTTCGTTTTCTCGACAACTTGAAAACCAGCGGCACACGCACTGACCTTGCGCGCGCAGTCCGAGGTCTCCTCGGCCGAGCTCAGCGAACGGGCTTGGTGGTCATTATCAGCGATTTGTTCGACCAAGACGGCTTCAAGCAGGGCGTAGACTTGCTGCGTCATCGCCGCTTCGAACCACACATAGTTCAGTTGAATACGACCGACGAAGCCCATCCGCACATGTTAGGGGATGTCGAATTGCAGGAAGTTGAAACAGGTGAGCTTCGGAAGTTAACGATTACCGAACGCAAACTGCAACAATACGCCGAATTGTTTCAGGTATTTCTCGCCGAGATCGATGCCTACTGTCGCGCCTACTCGCTTTCGAACACGCGCGCGACAATCGACCTGCCGTTCGACGAGCTGATTTTCCGCATGATGCGCGCCGCAGGAGGGGTCGGCTGACGTGAATCTAATTGAGTTCGCCAATCCAATCGGCTGGTGGTGGGCTGCGCTTGCGCTGCCCATCGTCGCATTCTATATGCTTAGGGTGCGCTTGCGCCGTCAACCCGTCAGCACCATGCGGTTCTGGGATCAAGTCTTCGAGGAAAAAAAACCGCGCGCGTGGTGGCAACGGTTGCGGCATTGGCTGTCTTTGCTGTTGCAGCTTGCATTGCTGTTGCTACTAGTGGGCGCTTTGGTCGACCCGCTGTGGAGTGGGCAGAAGAACCAGCGTCGACAATGGGTCGTGATTGTCGATAACTCCGCGAGCATGGCGGCAATGGAGGCTGGTCAAAGTCGCTTTGATCGAGCCAAACGCACCGCGGCGGCGGTTACGCGATCCCTGCGAGTCGGCGATGAAATGGCCATTTTGACGACGGGAGGGTCTTCGGCCGTTGCGATTGGCTTAACTGGACACCTACGCTCGTTGCTCGAAACGATCGAGCGCATTGAATTGACGGATGCACCGAATTCACTCTTTTCGGCTGTAGAAATGGCCAAGCGATTGGTGCCACCTTCCAAACAGTCCAAGCGGATGCTGCTGACCGATGGCTGCGATGCCGCGCTCGAGAATCTGCAGCAGAGCGATGCTATCACCGTGTACGGCTTGGGGACTCCTCAAGACAACTTGGCGATAACGCAGTTCCAAGTGCGCCGCAGTTTGTTGGATGCGATCGGTTATCAAGTACTTGTCGAAGTTAGCAATCTGGGCGAACAGGCTCAGAAATTGCGACTCGAATTGCATCTTGAAGGCGAACTAGTCGACGTAATTCCCCTCGAGCTGGAAAAGGGTGCTGCAAAAATACTCAATCTCGACCACGCTTCCGCGACTGGCGGGCGTTTGGTCGCTCAGATCGATGCAACCGACGGGCTGGCAATTGACAATCGCGCTTTAGCGATATTGCCGACGCGCCGCCAGATGCCGATCACGCTCGCTACCCCCGGCAGCGTGTTTCTCAAGAGCGTACTGGCATCGATTCCTTTAGTTGACTTAAACATCGTGGAAGCGCCACCAGAAAATTGGGCGCCAGCCGACGATGGCATTCTCGTGCTGCATCAAAGAGTGCCGAAGAAACTCCCCGCTGGTAAATTGCTGATTATCAATCCCCGCAACGATTGTGATCTTTGGACCTTGGGCCAACCCATCGAAAAGCCGCTTGTAGGCTCGGTCGCTACCTCGTCGCCAGTAACCCAGCACATCCGCTTGACCAACGTCCTGTTCCCAGACGCGCGCGCATTGACGTTCACCGGCGCCAACGAAGCGTTAATCAAAACGCCGCTCGATGAACCGCTGCTGAGTTACATTCATCGACCCGCTGGAGACGTATTGATACTGAATGTTGATCTCGATCTCGGCGACTTGCCGCTACGCATCGCGTTTCCCGTGTTGATGAAAAACGCAGTTGAGTGGTTTCAAGGGCGTCAAGGTGAATTGAACCCTGCTTTCGCCACCGGACGTCCCGCCAAGGTTCCATTGCCTAGCATTGATCAAGTTGCTCGCAGGGTTGACGTTTCGTCTGATCCATCCCAAGAAAAATCGCAACCTGAATCAGCCATTTCCCTCGAAGTCGTCAAGCAGGACGAAGCAAAATCGTCGACCGCCGATTTCATGCTACGTAGTCCAGCCGGCGATTTAACGCCGCTCGCACGAGCTGAATCGACAGCACTCTTGTCGATGCTCAACTATTGCGGTCTGTGGACAATTGGCACGAAGGCAGCGCTCCAAAACGATCCTTGGATAAATGCTCACCCAGCGTCAAAATCGATCGCATCCGATGATCCCCGGCTGGTTCACGTCGCCTGCAACTTATGTAGTCGCGCAGAGAGCGATCTGAGACCTCGCCTAGAACTGGAGTCCCCCAACAATTTTGGAGTAATGAGCCTCGGTGGGAATTCGATTTGGTTTTACTTGGCGCTAGCGAGTTTGGTGCTGGTTGTGGTTGAGTGGTGGCTCTATCAACGTAGGGTGGTTGGATGAGCGATTCGACGCAGTTCAACAACCTGACAATTGAGTTTACACGACCTGTGATGTTGTGGGCGATTCTCGCGCTCGTGCCGGTCGTTTGGTATTTTTGGAAGAGTCTCAGCGATTTTCCGACCTGGCAGCGCAGGTTCTCTCTCGCGGTGCGATCGTTTATCGTAGGCTGCCTAGTTCTGGCTTTATCGGGTTTAACTTTACTGCAACCGACTAAGCAAATGTTTGTCGTCCTCGCGGTGGATCGCAGCCAAAGTGTCGATGCGGAAGCGAGCGCTAGGATTGACGACTTTATCAAACAGACCACCGAGGCACGCGGCACCCATGAGCTCGCGATCCTCGACTTCGCCGCAGAACCCGCCGCTCTGTGCGCGATCGATACACAACGAACTCCACCCCCGGAGAAGGCTCGACAAGCAACCAACATCGCCTCAGCCATTCAATCCGCCGTGGCTGCGGTGCCGCCAAGTCACGTGCCCCATGTCGTGATCCTCAGCGACGGTCGACAAACGCTGGGCGATGCGGTACAAGCCGCGGCCGCCGCAAAAGTTCCGATCAGTACGGTTCCGTTGCCAGCCCGCGACGAACCCGAAGTCCAAGTCGCTGAAGTCACAGCGCCCGCCCAAGTTCTTCAAGGCGAGCCTTTCTACGTCGAAGTAACTATTGCTTCCAATCATGCTGACCAGGGATTTATCGATGTCTATCGTGGCGACGTGTTGGCGATTGAACAGAGGGAACTCATTAAGATTGCAGAAGGTGAAACGAAACTTCGTTTTCGGCAGACGGTCGACGACGAGCAACAAATAGACTACACAGTTCGCGTTCGCGGCTTTACCGACACCTTGCTCGACAACAACTCAGCCTCAGCTGTCGTATTCGCATCGGGCAAACCCACGGTGCTGCTAGTCGATTCGCAAGTCGATCAGTCGAACGAACTGCGCTGGGCGTTGGAAGAGCAAGGATTGCTGGTCCAAGTGCGTCCGGCGGAGGGTGTGCCGCGTTCGCTCAGCGAACTGCAGCGGTTCGATTGCTTGATGTTATCCAATGTGCCTGCGACCGCCATGACGCTTCAGCAAATGGAGATCATTCGAACCTACGTGCAAGATTTGGGTGGTGGCTTGGTGATGCTGGGTGGCGACCAAGCGTTCGGCCTGGGAGGCTACTACAAGACCACGCTCGAAGAGATTCTGCCGGTGCGCAGCAATTTTGAAAAAGAGAAAGAAAAGCCGAGTTTGGCGTTAGTGCTCGTTATCGACAAATCGGGCTCGATGGGCGGTCAAAAAATGGAACTCGCCAAGGACGCGGCCAAAGGTGCTGTCGAGTTGCTATCGCCGCGCGATCAAATCGGAATAATCGCCTTCGATGGCGCCAGCTACTGGATCAGCGAGATTCATAGCGCCGCCGACAAAGGCTATGTGCTGGATCGCATCATTACGCTTGAAGCAAGTGGCGGTACGAATATCTATCCAGGTTTGAGCGACGCATACGCTGCGCTCGCGGCTACGTCGGCGAAACTGAAGCACGTGATTCTCATGACCGATGGCCACTCCAACCCAGGCGACTACGAAGGGATCATTCGTGACATGGCGGCGGCGCGCATAACGCTTTCTAGTGTCGCCTGCGGTGCCGAAGCCGATCAGCAACTGCTCGAAGAACTCGCTCAGTCCGGCGGTGGCCGCTACTACCTGTGCGAGGATCCGCAAAGCGTTCCGCAAATTTTTGCCAAAGAAACCGTAACGGCTAGTAAGTCTGCGATTAATGAGTTGCCGTTCTTACCGCAATTGATTCGCCCAACCCCAGTGCTGAACGGACTGGAACTCGATACCGCTCCTTTCCTGCTGGGCTATGTGGTAACACGTCCCAAGCCGACGAGCGAATTCATCCTGGCCAGCGAATCGGGCGATCCGTTGCTCGTGTGGTGGCGTTACGGATTGGGAATGACCGTCGCCTTTACTTCCGACGCCAAAAGCCAATGGGCTACCGAATGGCTCGCTTGGCCGCACTTCGGTCCCTTCTGGGCCCAAGTTACTCGTCATGCGATGCGGAAGAGCGATGCAAAAGGCGTTTTTGTCGAGATCGAGCGGCACGACGATCGGGCGCGATTAATCGTCGACTCGGTTGACGAGAGCGGCCAGTTCATCAACGCCGCCAATACAAAATTGACCGTGATTGACCCCGGCCTTGGCAACGAACAGCTGGCTATGCAGCAGACCGCGCCGGGCCGGTACGAAGCTGAATTCGAAATAAGCAAGCCTGGCCCCTACAATCTTGAGTTAAATCAAAATCAGCATGGTGTTACGACTTTTCGTCAAACGCGAGGTCTTGTTGTCGGCTATCCCGACGAACTTCGGTTGGGTCCTACCAACCTGAGTCTGCTGAAGCAGATCAGTCTGGTATCCGGTGGTCGCTTCGATATTCCAGCCGCCGAAGTGTTCGAAGCAGGGCAGCGCAGCGCGAGGTTGGCACTACCGCTGTGGCCTTATCTACTCATGTCAGCTCTCAGCCTGTTCGTAGCGGACGTCGCACTCCGCCGCATTGATTTCTCGCATAGGTTCACAAGATAATTCTTGATTGTCGCGAGTTCGTACACTGATTGTCGTGTGATTTTTAGAAATGTAGCCGAGTTGCTTTGCAACTCGAAATTGAGCCGCGGAGCGACTCTACCACACTAAATATTGAAAATTGGCGGGCGTGTCGCTTTTCGGACGGTTGCCGCATATTCTAAAGACAGCATCCAGTAGGCTCGCTCTGCCCGCACGCTTGACGATTAAACGAGTAAGATCGCATGACAAAACGCTTCCTCACAGGCACACGATTTTTCGGCCGTTCTTCGATTTTGGGAATTCGCCTAGCGGTGGTTTTGGTTGGCAGCTTCCTGTGCCTTCCGACTTCCGAAGCGCAGGTTCCGAACAAATCACTCGCAGCCACTCAATTCTCTCGTATTAACGAAGTCGTGGACCAATGGAGGCCCGATCGTCACTTGTTCGTGAAAGGCGAACTCGGCATCGGACCAGCTCAACTCGACGATCTTGCAACATGGCTGGATGTTAACGCGCCGCACTGGGTCATCGTGCTCATGAACAACGCCAGCGGAGAAAGCTACCTAGGTGCTGACGGCAGTTCGTACAACGGAATGGACGCCGTCGAACATGCGCTCGGTAAAGGGCTCAACAATCGAACCGACTTTGGCAAGTTTGCGCATCCGCAGACAGGCGAGTTGGATGGAAAAGTGTTTGTGCTGTTCTTGCAAGAGCGGAAGTTCAGCTACTATGCTTCGGACGCTCAGAACCGGCGTAACCTGGGAGAAAGTAATTGGATCGGGCAACTCGATCAACCAGCGATGCGGGCGATGCGCAGTGGAGGGCGAATTCTTGATGCGGTCAAAGACACTGTAAAGTCGATCGATCAGCAGTTGGCTAGAATGATCGGCTCGGAAGTTGCGGATGCGGAACGCGTGAAATTAGAGTTGCAGCGAGCGCTCGAATCGCTGCGTTCATCGATCGCTCATTCTCGAACTTTGATCGAAGAAGTCAAACTCGCTTCCGCTCAGTACCGCCAAAACCACAGCTCCGCGACTGGGCCCTTAGTCCAACCGCCAATAGATCAATGGCTAGCAGAGATCTCCACGATCGAAGCCGACGCGAGTGCTGGCACGGTGCGCGACGCTCAACAGCGATTGACCAAGACCGACGATTCGATTTCCGCCTATTTGAACGGTTACGCCGATGCGCTGGGCCTCGCCACGCAAGTCCAACAAATCACTGCGAAAGTTGACACCGTCACCAATACCGCCGCTGCGGCGGCCCCGCTCGCTGACGCCAAAAAATCCCTCGAAGAGGCGGAAAAACTCGTAAGCAATGGCGATTTAGGGGTCGCCGAAGCGTTACAGAAAGCCGACGCGGCGATCGCCAACGGACAGGCGATCGTTGAAAGTGAACGCGCCCGCACCGAGCGCGAACAACTCGTGCAAGCTTGGGTACGGCGAACGATCGTCATGATGCTGGTGCTCGCCGCGCTGATCTTCGCTGCGATGCTTTGGATCATGAACCTGCGTCGTCGCGCCATCATGCAAAAAGCACTAGCGACGCTGGACGAACGCGAATTGCAAGTTAACACAGAAACCGAAGGCATCGATCGACTGTTCACTCGCAATGATGACCTGCTAGGATCGAAAGAAAAGATCGCCGAGCGCGGTTATGTTGGAGCAACGCGCATGATCAGCGAAAAAGCCATCGATTACGTCGACGACCTTTTCATTATGTCCAAAGAAGTCCGTCGCGTACTGAAGGAAGCCCGAGAGCTGGTGGCCCCGGTACATCCTTGGATGAAGATTTTGAACCTTTTCAGTGGGGGCAATTATCAGCAAGCCGTGAATCTCGTAACTGGAAAGCCGCTGAAGTTCTCGCGTCTGAATGGATTACCCTGGGTCCTCCGAGAACGCTTTGCCGCGGAATCGAATTCGGTGACGCCCAAAGAAATGCCCGATGAAATCACCATGACCTTTGATGAGGTTTTTCAAGCCTTCAAGCAACGAGGCGTCGATGCCGAGAGCGCACTCAGCACAGTCGAAAGCTGTTTGACGGAAGTTCATGAAACGCTGTCTACTGCGCAAGCGGATTTGCAAAAATGCGTTACGCAGGACAAGCGGTTAGAGTCCGAATCAGGGAATGATCATTATTTTAATGTTCCAGATTACCTGGAGACGTTGATACCCTCGATACAAGACGATTTAGCGGAAGCAGATAAAATGTCCACCTTTGATGCCGTCGGCGCAATGCAAGGCTCGCTGGCGACTGCGCGGCGGAAGTTAACCGAAGCCACCCAATTGGGCGAACAATTGCTGGCTGCGAGACAGAAGTTATTTCCGCAGTTGCGTCAGGCGGCGGATAAATTGCGGGAGCTGCGATTTACCTCGCAGTGGATCGACAGTGAACTGGTTGCAGTCACAACGCGCGCCAATGAACTGATGAAAGCGGCAGTGGAAAGGTCGATCGCAACGGATTCCACAGCGCTTGGCGGTGAACTCGCGGCATTGGTTATGCGATCCGAAGAAGCGGTACAGATAGCCACGCGCATTCGTCAAGAACTTCATCCTGAAGGGGAGGCGCTGCGATCGCGCATTGCTGATGCACGCAGAAAACTCGCTCAGCAATTATCGCTGCCCGAGTCGGACGTGCTGCACGAGGCCGATCGCTCGCCAGATGAGCATTGGTCAACCGCTGGAAAGAGTCTCGAAGCGGCCGGTGTGTCGGTTTCCCTGGGCCAGAACGCAGCGGCGCGAGCTGCAGTGGATGTGATGCTAGCCGAAGTCGCGCAAGCCGATCAAATCATCTCAGCTTCTGCCAAGGCCGCACAATCCTTCGCCCAGGACAAGCTGGCCACGGCGGCTGATCTCAGTCGCTTGACTTCGCGCTTGCCGCAAGTAAAAACGGCGGTCGATAACGCGCGACGCCACTACGTCAGCTCCACATTGCAAGTGCACAGTAACTTGAGTGGAAAACAAGTGAATACATCTGAAACACTGGAGCACCTGTTGCAAGCGGCGGCCGGACCGCTGGATAGTGTTGACAACTCACTTCAACTTGCCGACGCTGAGAATCGTCATGGCAAGGTGCTGCAAGCGGCTGGAACCTTGCATGACGCAGCCACTCAAGTTGCTCTGGCACATGATCTACTCGATCGCGCTGAAACGCATTTAGCCGCCATCGAAGCGATGACACGTGAAAATCAAGCTGCTATTACGCGCGTGGCCGAGGCACTACGAACGTTGGCGGCGAACCAGCGTGACCCACTGGTCACACAAGACACGCTAGTCGCTATCAACGCTGCCCAGCGCAACGTTGAGAACCTTGATCGCGAATTGGCGACTGCGACAGCCGCACCGAACCCGTTCGAAATCGGTAACAAGATCGACGCGTTGCAGCAAAGCAACGTCGCCCTTGAAGCACGCTGTGCGGCCGATCGGCAGGCTAATGCCGAAGCTTCGCGAGCCTTGGCTGGAGCGCGCCGCCAGTTTCAAACCGCTCAGCAACTGGTTCGCCAATCGCAAACCGATGGAATCCCCGATAGCCTACAAACGAAGTTGGCCAACGATCGGATTGCGTCTTTGAGTCAAACGCTAGCGCTCATCGAAAGCCAACTGAACACTCCGCATGGTGACTGGACCACCGTCGATAGTGATGCCTCGCGTTTACAAGCCGATCTATCGGCCGCCGCCGAAACGCTAGGGGGCGAATTGAAGAGCGCCGGCCAAGCGCTCAGCATTTTTCAGCAAGCGTCACAAAGCGTATTTCAAGCCGAGCAATGGTCGGGCAGTTACGGCATCCGCGTCACCGGTTCGCCGGGGGTACGCGAATTGGAACAGGCTCGCGCCAGTTTGCAACAAGGCAACTACAACCAAGTACTCGATGTCGCTCGTTTTGCGGCATCGGCCGCGCTCGCAGCGATTCAACAAGCCGAGCGCGAAGTGCAGCGACGTCAACTGGCTGAAGAGCGTGAGGCCGAAGCCGAGCGTAGGCGGCGCGAGGCTGCACAGCGCCGCAACACTCCCAGTTTCGGTCCAGTGATCATCTCCGGCGGCAGCTCAACCGGCGGCCTATTCGGTGGCGGTTCATTCGGCGGCAGCAGTCCCAGTTCCGGCGGATCATCATTCGGCAGCTCAGGCGGCAGCTCAGGCGGCAACTCTGGCGGCGGCTCAGGCGGCAACTCTGGCGGTTCAGGCTTTAGTCGTTCTGGTTGGTAGCGTAGGAATGCCATTGGCTAATTCCAACTTCAAACTTCAAACTTCCAACTTCAAATCTCAAATCCAAATCTCAAATCCAAATCTCAAATCTCAAATCTCAAATCTCCTGATACTAACGGATTCTAGGTGCTGGCGTTTGGGCGGTTTTGTTGCCTCGCATTGATGCTGCGAGTAGTAGGTTTTCAACCCAGTTATTACTGTAGACCTTTCCCGACAGTCGGTGCGCAGGGCAGGTGGCGTTGCGTGTCAGCTTGGCTCGTGATGCGAAAGGTCGAAAGTTATTTAATAGTGCGATGCCACGAAGGTGGCGTTCTGAAGATTGGCGGT
>JANLQO010000600.1:0-4457 GCA_031367855.1 Planctomycetia bacterium
TGGCTCTCGATCAGCACTTTTGCTGACCGCACTCGATCTTGCTCGTCAGTCAATGAGATTTTGCCCATTAACATCGACATACGCAGAAATACAAAATAGGTGTCCAACACATCGCAGCGGCAGTACTCATTGATCTCCGCGATTTTGCCTTGATCGTACAACGCTTGAACCATATCGCCTTGAACGCTCATCTTCCCTGGCTTGCCTAGCAAGGCGGCCGCTAAGTTTAATCCGCCACGGTACCAAGTGCTGCCAAAATTCGTCAGCAACTCATGCAGATCCAAGTGCGAACTCAAGTTGTAGCGGTTGCGGTACTGCTCGTAGGTTCGCGCCTCGAGATTGAACCAATGCGGAAGTGGCACACCAAAGCGAAAGGCTGCATGCTCCATCAGCGGTAGATCGAACGAGCGTCCATTGAACGTCACCCAAGTCGGCCGTTCGTAAGCTTCCCAGCCAGTCCAAAAATGCTTCGTGATCACATGCGGCCGATGATGGGGTTGGTCGAGCGACACGATGTCCATCAAACTATAATCCGCTCGGATCTTCGCAATCACTACGGCGACTGGCAAATGATAGGTGTAGGGAATAAAGTCGCGACTCGAAGTCATCAGCAACTCGAAACGAAACTTTCGAATCGCTTCCGCACTCGACAAGCCTTCACCCACATATTTCGTCGTGTTGATCAAGTCGCCATCGGCCACGCTTTCAACATCGAACAATAGAAAACGTACTTCCTGCGACACAGTTCCCCCTCAACTTAAACAACATTTTCAACTTAAGTAGCAGCAGTATGGACGTTTGTGAACTTTGGTACAAGTAAACCCCTAAATCCCAAATCCCTTGCGACCCGCTAGAATGATAGCCGACGCGGGTCCTATATCGTCATACCCAATACTAAATCACTATCACTTTCACTATTCCAAGCCCAACTCATGAGCCGCTTTCCAATCAACTCCACACGCCTGCTCGACCGCTTCCTGCGCTACGTCAAAATCGGCACCGCTGCCGACGCCGACAGTGAGACTTATCCGAGCAGCAGTGGCCAACTCGAACTCGGCCGGCTACTCGTGGAAGAATTGAGCGCCATGAGTGCCGAAGATGTCCAGCAAGACGAACATGGTCTCGTGTGGGCCACTATCCCGGCTACGATTCCTGGCCCGCTGCCCACGATTCTCTTCAACGCACATCTCGACACTTCACCGGAAGCGCCAGGCGACCACGTCAATCCCCAAGTCATCGAACGTTACGCAGGAGGCGACATTCCACTTCCTGCCGGCAATGCGATTACCACCAGCGACTGCCCTGCACTGCTCTCCATGACTGGACACTGCCTCGTCACCACCGATGGCACCACCCTGCTCGGCGGCGATGACAAGGCCGGCGTTGCCGCTATCATGGAACTGGCTCATCACTTGATCGAATATCCATCGATCCCCCATGGACCGATTCGCATTCTATTTACTTGCGACGAAGAAATTGGCAACGGAACCGGTCACGTTGACATGGCTAAGACCCACGCAGTGGCCGCTTACACGCTCGACGGCAGCGGCAGCGGCGAACTCGAAAACGAGAATTTTTCAGCTGATCAACTTGTTGTCCGTGCCGTCGGTCACAACATCCACCCATCGCTTGGTAAAGGCCGCATGATCAATGCCTCCCGCGGCTTAGCTGCGTTGATCGCCCAGTTGCCAGTTGACAATCGCTCCCCCGAATCGACCGAAGGCCGCGAAGGCTTCCTGCATCCTTACCACATCAGCGGGGGAGTGGGCGAAGCCGAAGTCCGCATCCTACTCCGCGATTTTGATACCGCGCGACTCGATGAGCACGCAAGCATCGTTGCCAAAGCGGCCGCACGAGTTGAATTGCAGATACCGGGCCTGAAGTTCGAAATCCGCCGCTCGCGCCAATATCGCAACATGGCTGAATCGCTTCAGCGTCATCCGTTGGTTGTTCAGTTAGCCGTCGAGGCCTTCGCCAAGCTAGATATTGAGTGCAAACTGGGCTCCATTCGCGGCGGCACCGACGGAGCCATGTTAAGCGAAAAAGGCTTACCGACACCCAATCTCAGCGTCGGTCAGCACAACATTCATTCCGTCCTAGAATTCGCCTCGCTTACCGAAATGACCACCGCAGTCGCCCACGCCGTCGAGTTGGTCCAGCTCTGGTCCACTCAACGCGCGTAACCCAAAAGCCGATTGCTGGGCGTTAGCCCAATGGCACTCACTTTGCGTGATATCACGTGGGCGAGTCTCTCCGAGACTCGCAATCACCGCGATAAAATCGCGGTATCCGTCTCGGAGAGACGGACCTACGTGCTAGCGTTACGCTGGCCGGTGTTTCACTTCCCCGGCGGCACGTCGCGGAACTTCCACTCCGGTGATCCCTTCGCATCAGGCATATGAGGACTCTTTCCAAGTCCAAAATCTTGCGGCTTGAGATTTGCATTCTTCCAATACCCAGGTTCGTTGATGAACCCATAGAAACTCGGATAGAACGGATCGACATAGGCCACATCCGCTTTCGCAGGCACTTCCGTACCGGTCAAATAAAGCGCCGCGTTTACAATCATCCGACGCAAATCCTCGTTCACCAGATCCACCGACGCGCCACCCGTAGTACAAAACGATTTTCCCTTACCCTCGCCGTTTGGACGAGTATATTCGTGCACCCATGCAAACGGTTGCATCGGAGAATTCTTATCCCCTGCAATATTCGCTGACTTTGGATCGAGCGACTCTGTCACCGCGCCGCGCATCAGAATCTTGTCTGCGTCCGTCAAATGCGTCACACCATACACATCCGACGGCGCGAATACATCCTTTACTCCGCGCAAAATCGGATGCTCCGCGTGAGCCGCTTCGATAACTCCGCGAGCTCCTTGTTGTTTGTGATTGCCGTGATGGCTCACCCAGGTTTCGCCCAGCACCTTTAATCCAAAGTCCCCGTAAGGAAGTGAACCAAACGTGCCCTTACCTTGAAACGCATGTGTCGCTGTGCGCATGCCAATCACGGGCTTACCCGCATTGAGAAAATCTGTCACATACTTCGCTTGCTTCGCATCCGGATTTCGAAATCGAGTGCCAATGATCATCAGGTCAGCGGTCGCCAGGGCTTCAAATCCGCGAATGCCCGTCGAGTTATTCGAATCAATGTACTCTGCGCCGTCGGGCCCGAGTGCGAATAACACCGTACATTTGAAACCGTGTTTTTGGCTAAGGATTTTCGCCAGCATCGGCATGCTCTCCTCCGTGCGATACTCTTCGTCGCCGGAGACCAACACAATCTGCTTGGCTCCTTCCTTTTTGGGCGGTTCAAATATTAAGCGATCTGCGGCCAGCGCAGGAATTTGAAGCGTCATGAGCGCGACTGTCATCGCGAACTGGAGCAGTCTGGGGCGGGAGTCAAACATCGCGGCATCTCTCTAAAAAGGATGGGAGGATTTTGACACCATCATAAACTCCCCGCCGTAAAGTAGCTATCAGGATGCTTGCCGGCATATCCAAGCCTGAAAAATGATCGGCTACCATGGTGTGTGCACTGGCCCTGCCAGTGAACCGAAGTAGCGCAACATCAAAATGCCCTAGCACCGGTTTCCTATGGATTTTAAAAAAACCGAACGCTAACGCGTGTCGGCTGATGAGCGCCCGCGGATGAGCACCCTCTAACTAAGCCCTTTGTGAATTTTTCGCGAAGCCTAGTCATCATTCGCGACTACAATGCGCACGGTTCAATTCTTTTGTCAGGTAATGCGAGTTCATTATGAAATACCCACACCGCGCTGGCTGGCTCAGCCTATTTGCTGCAGGCGCTCTTTCCTTCGCCATCAGTTCAGCTCAAGATCCACTTCCCAAAGGCGACATGCGGCTACCGGGCATGCAAGCCAGCGGGCAAATGCTCCTGCCGACTCAATGGTCCTTGCAGCCCGCTGGCAAGCAACTACCGGTCGGCGATTTCCCTGTCGCCATCGCCATGCATCCCAAATCGCAATTCGCTGCCGTGCTGCACGCGGGTTACGGAGACCACGAAGTCGTGATTGTTGAACTCAGCGAACTGAAAATCGTCTCGCGCGCAAGTCTGCCCGAGACCTTCGTGGGCGTGTGCTTCAACTCAAGCGGCGAAAAACTTTTTGCCAGCGGTGCTGAGAAAGAAGTCATCCACGAATTCAGCTTCCGCGACGGCTACCTTTCCGACCACCGTGAGCTGCGCGTGGCTAACATCGAAGAACGCCAAGTCCCCGCGGGGCTATCCGTCAGCCACGATGATAAAACGCTCTACGCCGCTTGCCCGTGGGGAAACAGCGTCTACGCCTTGTCGCTCGATGCGCCCGTACAAAAGAAACTCATTCCCTTCGAGGTCGACGCCTATCCCTACTTCGCGCTCCCTGAACGCACCGGGCAGCGGCTGTACGTCAGTCTGTGGGGCAAGTCGGCGGTCGCAGTCGTGAATCTCAGGGCCGG
>JANLQO010000603.1:0-3596 GCA_031367855.1 Planctomycetia bacterium
CGGTCGCCCTACGATACTGGCAGCAATTTCTCCTCACAAGCTGCCGATTATCGCGCCACTTGATCGCGTAACTAACGTCCAAGCTTTGTCTTTGGGGCTCTGTTTGGCTTTCTTGAGGACGCCATCGGGCGGCGCATTCAAGGATTCCAATGCTTGGCGCGCGGCAACTTGATCCGTCCAAGGGACAACCCAGTACGCATTCGCGGCGGTTCCAATGACTGGTACAGCCCCCAGTGCAATTCCTAACAACGTCGCTGCCGGCGCTTACAGCTCGTACTATGCACCCAAATGGCTCTGAACAATTACGACTGATTTGACATAGCCACCGAAACCAATCGCGCTTTTACCTTTGCGCTTCTTAGCGTGTGAATAAACGCCAACTTATCGATCACCGCCTGTGAAAGCCGCTCGGGCAAAAGTGGCGGTAACCCTAAATCAAAGTTAAACTCGCTGACGGTAGTAGCGATGTCCAGCACACCATTGACCAATTCCTGCGCAGGCGATGTTGGAGACATATCGAACTTAGCCAGGCCTCGGTCGTTTGCGGTGGCTGCGATTGCCATGATATCAAGATAGGCATTCATCGTTTCGGCAAAATCCTCCCAGGGATGCATGGTCGCATAGGCACTGACGTGTCGTTCAGCCCAAGTGGCTGGAGCGCCATTAGCATAAAAGGCGTTCTTGGACTCTTCGTAGTTTACGAGGTCGGGATCTCCGAAAAGCGCATGATATTCCTCGGCTGCAACGCGGCGCGCATACGACCAATCAATATAGTGCCCCACCTCGTGACGCATGTGACCGATCAGAGTTCGCTGCGGTTCGCGAAGAGCCACGCGTGTACTCTCACGATAGACGCTGTCCGCTTCTTGGATGTTTACGGTAATGACCCCGTCGGCATGCCCGGTATAGATCTGCTGTACTGTGCCATCTGGCAATTTCTTGTTTTCGAGAAACTGAAATGACAAAGGGTGTGTCTGATTCAAGTTCGGCAAATACGGCGGAAGTTGTAAATCCGCCAACTGTAATAACAGCCTACGCTTGGCGCGCTCCAACTCGATCCAATGCTTTTCATTTTGGGGTACATGCAAAGCGGGCGTAGTGGTAGTAAAAGCGCACCACTGACAGAGACTCCCCTCAACTTCGACGAAAGTATTGCAGACCGACGAAGCTCGGTTGCAACAGGGACTTACGTTGGCATCGCAAAAATCACACTGCAATGTACCGTCATCCTGTTTGGCAAAGCTTGCCAATTGCCGACAGACATTGCACCTGCCAACATCGCTGCCACATGACAAGCATTGATAGTTATTGAAAAAAATGCGGTTGTTGCAGCGACATGAGCTCGTTTTCATGCGTATCCCAATGCCCTACGAAAAAGTTTACCAATGCTCTATTTCAAATGACCTAGAACGTTTCGCTGCATAACGCACATAGCGTGCCGCGAAGCAAAAATCGGATGGCTTTCGTTTCGGCAGACATCCAAGAGCGCGTTAATTGTATCCAATGCCTTAACGGCATTCGCGCTGGCTGACCGATTTTCGACCGAACGGTCACACAACCGCGCAGAGAAAGGATCGCCCACAAAAAGTGTGTTCGTCTTTAATCAGATGGCACGCCAATTGCAAATAGCGTTTAGCAAGATGGAGTGAGAGAGGACTAGCCGTTAGTCTTCCACACAATGTTTTGCTATTTCGAACTACGAATGAAGGAACTAGACATGGAAATTCTTCTTGCCCCGCTGGTTTTAACTGCAGCGATCGAATATTCCCTTCTCTATATGCTTGGGGGTGGTGGAATTGTAGGTGCTGTTGTCATTTTCATTGTAGCCAAAATGCTCCGACGTTAAGCGAACTCCTCGCCTACTGGTATCACGCAAAGTCCACTGCAAAATGGACATCGATTGCGTCATGGTGGATCAAGGCGCAAGCTCTTGCTTCCAGCTACCTGAAATCGGCGTGAGCAGCAAAGTGTAGTATCCAAGTGGCGGATTCGAGGCTAGGGCCGGGTCCCATGTCAGAGTGGCGTCCGGCGTCGCACTGCCACCTGTGTAGTTAACGGCACCGGGGACGATGATGCTGCCGATCGAATGGAGTTGTGGAAAGATGTTGGTGACGGTGGGCATGGCTCCCACGCCCCCCATAACATGAATCAGTCCATACAAACGCGAAACATAGTTGGCATCCGTCGTGTTAGTATTCGAAACGCTATTGTACGGAAAACCAGCGGGGTTATAGTTCGCATTTCCGGCTCCATTATTGTTGCTCCCTTCTGCCAACATGTCGGTTAACGAGTCCAGTTCGACCGTATCGGCATTGCGGATGATGGCCATAGGATAGTCCGACCGGAACGGAGTCCACAGGATGTGAGCCCCAAAATGAACCGTGGTTCCGGCTCCTTGCACGTCGAATAGTATTGTGCCGTTAATGCGTATCCAATCGATTTGCAATTTGCCAAGTCCTGCAGGAACGGAGACGTAGTAGACGCCATCGACATTGGTCACTGGAGTAGTGAAATTGCTCAACGTGGGTGTTAGAATATTGGTTTTGAAGTTGTACTTTCCAGCGGAATTAAAGATGTAACTGGTATTCCATGGGATTTGCGTCGCGAGCGGGAAATATATATCCCAGACGCTGTTGGGAGGAGTTGTTTTCTGTGAGGCAGGGGAAGTTTGCGTACCCGTCAGCGTGCCGGTGTTAATGATGGCTAGGGCCTCAACATCTCCGGTAAAATTGATGCTATTGCTGAAGAACCCAGCGGTAGCCAAGGGCGCTCCTGAAACAGTTAGCGGGGTGCTCGAGTTCAAAGTGACACTGCCACCGGCGTACAACGCCGTTTCGACCGCGTCATAGGGATTCTTAGTCACAGAGAGTTGCACGGTAGTTGTATGCAGCACCGAACCAACTCGGCCTTTTCCGCAGATCTTTACCATTGCCGTATCGCTCAATGGATTGACACCAGAATGCAGTACGCTGCCACCCGTGCTCGCATCCACGATTTTCCAACTAAAGGCGCCACTCCCAAGCGATTGCTCAGTCGACCAGGCAGCACTGGCGTAGGCGGTTCTCCAACTCGCGTCCTGTTTGACTTTCAAACGTGCGTGAGCGATGGCGGAAAGAGCCAGGTCTGCGGCCGCAGAGGAGTCACGTAGTAAATTAGCATTGCGAGCTTGCGAACGAACTGCCTGTAAGCCACCCAGCCCAAGAACCGCCACGATTAATGTCGAACCCAGCACGAGGAGGTAGATCGAGCCTCGCCGTGAAGCACCGCGGGTTCTTTGCATTCTCACCAAGGTGATTTCTGCGGCAGTGGATATCTTAGAGCAAGTCATGCTGCGCATACGTTTTTCCGAAGCTAGGACTGTATCAAATTGGTAAAACGGGATCAGCCGCAGTGCGTTAGAGAGCGTCCCGCTGAGGTGATTGAACTGATGGTGGTTATTACGGTGTTTCGTCTTGTCAGCCGGAAGGCGTTAGCCGAGCCCTTTCAAGCCAGCATTACGTCCTACTTTCGTCGAGAATTCGTTGCGTAGCAACATGGTTTCCGCGGTTGCCGCTTATTTTTGGTGGTTGCGGTTTCTTAGGGCCACGGATGTTCTT
>JANLQO010000024.1:0-37888 GCA_031367855.1 Planctomycetia bacterium
CGTGCTCCCCCAAACCAGATATAATGTCAGTAGCCCAGCGACGAGGGCGAGTGTTGAGGGAGCTTTCGACGTCGGTTGGGACATAGCCTGATAGATTCGTTAGAACGAGTTATGGGAAATGTCTTGAGGCGACTGATCCGAACGCGTCAGTGAGGGAATCGCAAGCTGGAAGCTTACTTCACTAGGCAGAAGGGTAATGTAGTAACGCGGTTCTGGGCACCCCATTGCCCAACACGAGCATGCGACGCCCCTGCCGGATCCGCTCTTTGCACGGCGAATTCATTCCAAGGACACCGTTTCAGCCAATCAGTTCACTCAAAAATCAATTTGCTAGCCCTCAAATTCGCTCCTATTGATCTTGCGACGCACCCGCGATCCCGCGAAACTCCCGCCATCAATCGGTACGCGCTGCACGACATGGATGTCGCCCGCACGCGATTAACTGCCGCCTCGTTTCGCCAGCGATCCCGAGTCCGGATCACCGCTGTACGAACTGCATTTGGAAGGGAATCCAAACATGTCTTGGTTACTTGCTGCATTGCTGTCGACCATCATAGGTGCCCCCGCACCCGATTGCATGATCGTCGAGTTCACCGTCGACAACTGCGGGCCATGTCGACAATTGCGACCAGCACTCGAGAAACTCAAAGGCGAGGGTTGGGACATTCGAACGGTGAATGCTGAGCGCGAACCGTTGCTGGTGCGCAAGCATGCGATCGAATCGCTACCCACACTCGTGCTCATTTCCAACGGCAAGGAATTAGACCGCATCGTAGGCGCCGCACCTTACGAAGTAATCTTACCGCGTCTGACCAAGTTGCTCCTTGCATCGCAAACTACGGCGACCGCTAATTTAAATCCCCCGCCGGCCACGCCCCAAGCCAGCCCATCCCCTGCGGCTCATCGCGGTCGCTCGAGCACCACCACCGAGTCGGAAAGGTTGCAGTCGCCACTGGCAAGACAAATCGCCGCACCAGAATCTGTAATCACCGTTCGAGGCCAATCACCGAATGGTCAATTCCCGCTGCTTGCCGCTGCAGCCGGTTCCGCTCTCGCCAACTCGTCTTCATCGCAATTGCTTGCCGAAAAATTCGAAAAACTTAGCTCTACCTCAAATCAACTAGCGTCGAACCCGACTTCGGTTACTCCAGCCGCCTTCGCTGCCATGCCCGAATCGCTGCGCGGGGACGCAACCTCACCGATTACTTCGTCGCTACCCTCGCGTCAGCCCGATCGCCTGCCTGCTCAGCCCGCGCGACAGATTCCCGCTACCAAGAACGCCCCGCCTGTTGATCTTCAACAAGCCGTCGCGCGCGCCGCCGCAGCCACCGTGCGCATTCGAGTCGACGAAGAGAACACCACCGCTTACGGCACCGGCACTGTGATCGATGTTCACGGAGACGAAGCGCTGGTACTGACTTGTGGACACTTGTTCCGCGAAATGAAACCGCATTCCCAATTGACTATTGACCTCTTCGCAGGTCGATCGCAGCCGCTGAATATTCCCGCGCAGTTGATCGACTTCAAAGCCAACGCGGGCGATGAAGATATCGGCTTAATCAGTTTCCGTTTGCCTTTTGCGATCGAACCCGTGCCCTTGCTACCACAAGCCGAATCGCTCACTGTTCGGCAACCTGCATTCAGCTTCGGATGCGATCATGGCGAAAACCCCACGCGTCGCGACACTCAAGTGAAGAGCATCAATCGCTACCTGGGTGCCCCCAATGTCGAAATCGCAGGTGCACCTGCAGTCGGGCGTAGTGGTGGCGGTTTGTTCGATCATCAAGGTCGCCTGATCGGAGTCTGCAACGCGGCCGACGCGGCAGGAGACGAAGGTATCTACGCGGCAGCCGGAATTGTCTACTCGCAAATCGAACGGCTTGGGCTAACCCATTTGTTTAACGAAAACGTACCGATGCAAGCGGCTCTCGTTCAACTTGCCAGCAACCAAACCCCAAACACCACCGCACTAGCTGCTGGGCAAAGCTCGCTCCCGTTCAGTTCGCCGCCAGGTAAACTTGCATCCGGCACCAGTCCAGCGAACGTGGTAACAGCAGCCGCAGCTGCATCATCCCAGCTCACCTGCATCGTCCGCGACGCCAACGGCCAGGAACGGGTCGTGACGGTCAATTCTCCCAGCCCAGAATTGCTCGACGCCATTCATCGTCAATCGCGACAGTAGTCGTTACACACGTAGCTCCGCCGCTCCGTCGGCGGAGTGTTTGCTTTCACATTGTGTGGGCGGAAGGCTGCCTTCAGTCTATCCACTCGTTGAGGTTGAGCCTATAAAGGTACCTGACACCATGCCGCTGGTGCGAGAAGGAAAAGCAGTTCAAATCACACTTCGCAAAGATTTGCTGCGCGACATCAAACGCGGACATGTTTGGATCTATTCCGATGCCATCGATCGAGTAAAAGCTCCGTCCGGTACGGTTGCCATTCTTGTTGACAAACGGGGCGAACGCATTGCAAGCGGCATTTACTCTCCGGAGCATGCGATCCCGCTCCGCATCTTTCGGACTACTCCGCCACTGACGATCGACGACGCGTGGCTAGCCGAGCGACTGACTCAGGCCTATCAACTGCGGAGCAACTTTTTTGACTCGCAGACGACCGGCTATCGTTTGGCGGCTGGCGAAGGAGATTTAGTTCCAGGACTAGTGATCGACATCTACGATCGCACCGCAGTTATGAAGCTCGACGGTGGCGCGCCTGAGCAATTCTATCAACCTGCAGGTATTGCTCAGTGGTTGGTTGAGCACTTGCCAATCGAGACTGTGATTTTGCGATCGCGAGAACGGGGCAGGGCAGGGGAGCCAATCGTTGGCAAAAAGCCAAATTCGCCGGTGCAGTTCCTTGAAAACGGTATGCGATTTTCTGCCGATGTGATTCATGGTCAGAAAACCGGCTTCTTCCTCGACCAACGCGATAATCGGGCGATGGTGCGACGACTGAGCCGAGATCGGCGAGTCCTCAATCTGTTCAGTTTTAATGGGGGATTCTCGGTTGCAGCGGGACTCGGCGGCGCACCTCACGTGACCTCAGTCGATATCGCTGCACAAGCAATTGAAGCTGCCCATTCGCACTGGCTGGATAACGGTCTAGCCGCCGAGTCGCATCGCGCAGTCGCAGCCGATGTCTTTGAGTTTCTGGAAGCGGCGCAGCAACCGAAACAGACGTGGGACTTTGTCATTTGCGATCCGCCCTCGTTCGCGCCCAGCGAGAGTACGAAGTCGACTGCGTTGGCTGCCTATGCGCGCCTGGCACATCTAGCCGCCAAGGCGACCGCTTCTTGCGGCTTACTCGCACTTGCTTCATGCTCCAGCCACATTGATCATGACGACTTTCTCAACTGCAACGCCGAGGCACTCGGAAAAGCGCGACGCAAAGCCACACTGCTCGCCGACTGCGGTCTGCCCGTAGATCATCCCACGCCGTTGGCGATGCCCGAACTTCGCTATTTGAAGTTCTTGTTGTTTAAGCTTGATTAGTACGCTAGCCGCCGGAATTCTCGCCCCACCGCTGTAAACATCTCTGCCATGTGAACAGCAATGAACGGGCGAACGACGCTCCTGCGGAGCGTTATCGGGCCGTCGCGGGACGTTTACAAGACGAGTGCGAACATGAATTGCTGCGCGCTTGATACCGTTCTTTTCCTGACAAACCAGCTACAATCTACGTGGCGCGATCCCGCGTAAAAGGATCGTCGTCAATTCATTTCCGAGTCAATCGCCATGTTGAGGTAACCAATGATCAAACCTAACGCTCTAATTAACTTTGCATGTCTTGCTGCATTGTGCGTTTCCTCTCACCGATGCTTCGCACAAGATGCGATCGCGATAACACCCGATGTCGTTTACGGACACAAGGACGGAATGGCACTTACATTTGATGTGTTCCAACCGAAGGAAAACGCCAAAGGGATTGGCTTGTTGTTTATGGTCAGCGGTGGTTGGGTTTCGCAGTGGACAGAACCAACAAAGCTGCAGCCAATGGTTCAGCCGCTTCTCGACGCAGGCTACACGGTATTTGCCGTCCGGCACGGTAGCAGTCCACGTTACCTCATTCCAGAAATCGCCGTTGATGTCCGCAGCGCATTGAAGTTCATTCATGCGCATGCGGCGGATTACAAAGTTGATCCCGCTAAACTAGGCGTCTTCGGTTTTAGTGCAGGAGGGCATCTGTCATTAGTGCTAGGCACAATGACCAATGACCAAAAAGCAGCCGACGCCCCGCACGTGGCAGCCGTGGTTGCTGTCTTTCCTCCCACGGATCTCGCTCCCTACGTCGACCCGAAGAGTCCGTTGCGCGAGCAGTTTCCGGCGTTGAAGTTCGACCCCGCCAAAGCCAGTGACTATTCACCGCTGATGCATGTCACAGCCGATGACGCGCCGACTTTGTTGGTTCACGGCGACAAAGATGAACTTGTTCCGATCTGGCACAGTCAAAAGATCGCCGCAGCATTCGCTGAAGCCAAAGTGCCCGCCGAGTTGATCACGATCGAAGGAGCGGCGCACGGTTTCAACGCGGAAGGAAATAAGCGCATGGTGAAGGGGATGGTCGAGTGGTTCGATAAGCACTTGGCGGCTACTAAGTAATCTGGTGGCCTTTCCGTAAAACGGATCGTAGGGTGGCCACGTTGAGATAATGGAGCGTAGCGGATAAGCTTAAAAAGCTCTCCCGCAAATTTTACATGTCCCACGCCCGCTTAGACAGGAACTTGCATGGCCGCAGTAAAGGGAAGACGATCGACGGAGATTTCGATTGGGCAATACTTAATCAATCGCCTCCAGGATTACGGAATCAAGGATCTATTTGGTATTCCAGGCGATTACGTGCTTTCGTTCTACAGCATGCTGGAGGAGAGTCCGATCAATGTGGTGGGTTGTACGCGCGAGGACTGTGCTGGGTTTGCAGCGGACGCTTATGCGCGGATCAATGGCATGGGAGCGGTATGTGTCACCTACTGCGTCGGTGGGCTGAGTGTGTGCAATAGTATCGCGGGCGCTTTTGCGGAAAAGTCGCCAGTAGTCGTAATCAGCGGCGCGCCCGGGTTGAATGAGCGTGTCAACAATCCACTACTGCATCACAAGGTGCGCGAGTTTCGGACACAGTTGGAAGTGTTTGAAAAGATCTGCATCGCAGCGACGGAGTTGATCGATCCCGTCACAGCCTTCGCGGAAATTGAACGGGTGCTGGATGCCGCTTTCCGATTCAAGCGGCCAGTTTACATCGAGATACCTCGAGATATGGTCCATGTGGTGCCGCCTAGCGCCCAAGGCTTTCGCCGACCCGAAATCACTGTGGACGAGCACGCTTTAAAGGAAGCGATTCATGAAGCGCATCACAAGCTGAGTCAAGCTGAGAAGCCGATCATCATCGCAGGCATTGAGATTCATCGTTTTGGCTTGCAGGATCAAGTGGTCAAGTTGGCCGAGCAAGCACAAATTCCAATCTCCGCAACGCTGCTGGGGAAAAGTGTGATTCGTGAAAAACATCCGCTGTACATCGGACTGTATGAGGGAGCCATGGGCCGCGCGGAGGTGACGCAGTTCGTGGAAGAGAGCGATTGCGTGCTGTTGCTCGGGACGTTCATGACGGATATCAACCTCGGGATTTACACGGCCAAGTTGGATTTGCCGAAATGTATTTATGTGACGAGCGAGCAGTTGCAGATCTCGCACCACTTCTACCATGGCATTCCACTGAACGCATTCCTGGATGGATTAATCAAGAGCAATCCGACGCCAAGAGTTCGCGAAATTCCCGAGTGCTTGCGCGAGTCGAGCGAACCGGACTTTGAGATGCAGCCGGAAAGTGAATTGCGTGTCAGCCGCATGATGCATGTTATCAACGATTATCTCGATGACAGCACGATTGTGATTGCAGACATTGGCGACTCTTTGTTCGCGGCAACAGAGTTAGTGATTCACGAACGAACGGATTTCCTCAGTCCAGCGTATTACACGTCGATGGGGTTTGCGGTTCCGGCGGCTTTGGGGGCTTGTGTCGCTAGGCCTCGTGATCGGGTGCTGGCGATCTGTGGTGACGGAGCCTTTCAAATGACGGGCAATGAACTGTCAAGTATCGTAAAGCAGGGTTTCTCGCCGATCTTGATTGTGCTCGATAACCACGGTTACGGCACTGAACGGTTCCTCCAGGAGGGCGAATGGAAATACAACGAGATCAACCCTTGGAGCTATTACAAGTTGCCTGCGGTGTACGGTGGTGGCAAGGGTTACTTGGTCAAGACCGAAGGCGAGTTCGCGGAGGCTTTAACTGAGGCATGGAAGGACCGTTCGCAGATGCACATCATCCAGGCTAAATTGGCTGAAGGGGATGCCAGTAAGACGTTGCTGCGGTTGGCGGAGAGATTGGGGTCGCGGGTGAAGAGCGGAGCGTAGGCTAACGCGTGCCGCAGGCATTCAGTTGACACCCACTAGTAGCCGTATGCAATAGATCGCCAACTTCCAGCTGACTCCGTCTGAATAGGATGGGCCTGAGTGCGATGCAATGTCATCAGCGATGAATCAGCGTGAGCCGTCGGCGCTAGCTAGCCGCAGGTTTCGAAGCTGTGACCGTGCATGGTTAGTGGTTCATCCAACGGCGATGCACCTGTTACCGGTAATTGCCCATTCACGCTGAGCAATCAACGTTAGGGCGGCGAGTTTCCTTGGAGGTTTTGCTTTGTCGATTGATCTAACGCCTGAAGACTTGCGGTTGGTGGCTTCGAACAATCGCGCGGAGAATTGGCAGCGCTGGGGTTCCTATTTATCCGAACGCCAGTGGGGGACGGTGCGCGAGGATTATTCGCAGAACCAGGAAGCATGGGATTACTTTCCACACGATCACGCGCGTAGCCGCGCGTATCGTTGGGGCGAGGATGGTTTGCTCGGCATCTGCGATCGCGAGTGTCGGCTCTGTTTCTCCTTCGCATTTTGGAACACCCGAGACGATATTCTCAAAGAGCGTCTGTTTGGGTTGAGCGGCCCTGAAGGGAATCATGGCGAGGACGTCAAGGAGGCTTACTTCTATGTGGACGCGACACCGACTTATTCGTACATGAAAGCTGTGTACAAGTATCCGCAGTGCAAATTTCCGTACGAGCAACTGACGAACGAGAATCGCCGACGCAATCGTCAGCAGCCTGAATTTGAGCTGCGTGATCTGGGTGTGTTCGACCAGCAGAATTACTTTGATTGCGTCATCGAGTATGCGAAGAACTCACCGGATGACATCTTGATTCAAGCGACGGTTCATAACCGTAGTGCTCAGCCGGCGGCGATCCACGTTTTGCCTCAGTGGTGGTTTCGCAATACTTGGACTTGGGATTGCACGCACGAAGGTTGCGCGCCAAAGCCCACGATTCGCAGGCAAGACGATTCTCTCGTGGCGATGCACGCGACACTTGACAAGTGGATGATGCGTAGCGATGTCAGTTCGGAAGGTAAGGCACCGGCCTATTTGTTCACGGATAACGAAACCAATCCCAAGCGGCATCCCGGGATACCGACAACCGGCGAGAGTTTTTTTAAAGATGCCTTTCACAGCTTCGTCGTGGAAGGGCAAGTGCAAGCGGTTGATACAAAACAAGTGGGAACCAAAGTTGCCGCGCATTCGATCCATTTGATTCCGGGTGGGCAGAGCGTTACGATTCGAGCGCGAATGTGCGGTGCCAATCAGGTTCCGCAAACATGGTTTGGGGCCGCCTTTGACCAGATTTTTGCAAGGCGGAAGTCAGAAGCGGACGCGTTTTACGACAAGTGTATTCCGCAAAACTTGACTGCCGAACTGAAGTTGGTGTCGCGGCAAGCTTACGCTGGGCTGCTGTGGACCAAGCAGTTTTATCACTATGTGGTCGACGCTTGGCTAGACGGGGATAGTGCGAGCCTGCCGGTCAGCGAGTCGCGGGCCGATGGTCGCAATCATGATTGGCGGCATTTGTTCAATCGTGACATCATCAGTATGCCGGATAAATGGGAGTATCCGTGGTATGCGGCCTGGGACTTGGCTTTTCACATGTTGCCGATGGCCAGGATCGACCCAAACTTTGCGAAAGGGCAATTGATATTATTTTTACGCGAATGGTACATGCATCCGAACGGTGAGTTACCAGCTTATGAGTGGGCCCTTTCGGATGTAAATCCGCCGGTACATGCCTGGGCGTGCTGGAACACTTATCTGATGAGTGGTCCCAAGGGTGGGCGCGATCGCGAATTCTTGGCACGAACATTTCAAAAGTTGTTGATCAATTTCACTTGGTGGGTGAATCGCAAAGACTTGGAGGGGCACCATATTTTCAGTGGCGGCTTCTTGGGGCTGGATAACATTGGAGTGTTTGATCGCAGCAAGCCGCTGCCCGGTGGAGGCGCATTGCATCAAGCGGATGCGACTGCTTGGATGGCGTTCTATTGCGGTCACATGTTGCAAATTGCACTTGAATTGGCGGAAGATAGCGCGGCCTACGCTGATATGGCGAGCAAGTTCTTAGAGCATTATATGGCGATTGCGAATGCGACGAATGCGTTGCATGGAACGGGTCTGTGGGATGAGGAGGATGGGTTTTACTATGACCACTTATTGTCGGGCGGCAGCTTGACGCCGCTGAAAGTGCGTTCGCTGGTGGGCTTAATTCCACTGTGCACTCCTGTGCTTTTGGATGAGCGGCAGATCGACCGACTGCCCGGGTTTAAGAGGCGAACGCAATGGTACTTGAACAACCGCACCGACATGGCGAAACAAATGTCCTATTTGAATCGGGTCTGTCCAGACGGCGATTACGGTTTGCGGTTGTTGGCGCTGCCCAACTTGGAAAGGCTTAAACGCCTGCTGCGTATCATGTTAGATGAGAACGAGTTTCTTTCACCCTACGGGATTCGTTCGCTTTCGGCTAAGCACCGCGAAGAACCATTTGTAATGAACTGCAATAGCGAGAATCTGGAAGTTCGCTATGTGCCCGGCGAAAGCGATACTTACATGTTCGGCGGCAATAGCAATTGGCGCGGTCCGGTATGGTTCCCAATCAACTATCTACTGATCGAGTCGTTGCGGACTTACTACACGTTCTACGGCGATACGCTGACGGTAGAGTGTCCGACTGGATCCGGGCGTATGTGCAATTTGTCCGAAGTGGCCGACGAAATTCAAAATCGGTTGATAAACATTTTCACAGCAGACACAGAAGGGATAAGGCCCTGCCAAGCTCAGGACGCGCGCTTTGCGAAAGACCCACATTGGCGCGACTTAGTGCTATTTTACGAGTATTTTCATGGAGATAACGGCTGCGGGTTAGGAGCCAGCCATCAGACGGGTTGGACGGCGTTGGTGGCAACTCTATTGGAGCAGCGAGCGACTGCGGGCGGTTAAGTATTCGGGCCTTCGCGTAGGCAGTTGCCCACTGCCGGGAGAAAGCGTACAAATTACGGCCGCGTAGGGAGTGCGAGCAGCATTCGGCGCACGTTCTTTTTATAGGAATTGTACGATGAAATGGGAAGGTCAACGCGAGAGTGAAAACGTCAATGACCGCAGAGGCATGTCGCCAGGAATGGTTGGCGGTGGCGGTGGCTTGATCACGATCGTAGTCTTGGGAATTGCCTATTTCATGGGTGCTGATCCGAGACAACTTTTGCAAATACTCGCTCAGCAGGGCCAACAAGCTGCCGTAGTGCAGCGGGAACGGTCGCCCGAGGAAGATCGTGCGGCGAAATTTGTTGCGGTAGTCTTGGCGGACACCGAAGATGTCTGGAACGATTTGTTTCCCAAGCTGGTGGGCAAACCCTACCGCGAACCCCAGTTGGATTTGTTTACTGGCGCGACCGATTCTGCCTGTGGTCAAGCCTCTGCCGCTGTGGGACCCTTTTATTGTCCGGGTGATAATACAGTCTATCTTGACCTTGGTTTCTTTGTTGAATTGCAAGAAAAGTTCAAAGCGCCCGGCGATTTTGCGTGTGCTTATGTGATCGCCCATGAAGTGGGGCACCATGTTCAGAACTTGCTTGGGCTATCGGATGAAGTCTCGGCGAGGCAGGCGAGAGCGGGAGAAGTCGAAGCAAAACATCTCAGCGTGCGACTGGAGTTGCAAGCAGATTTCTTAGCAGGTGTCTGGGCCTATCATGCGCAGAAGTCCAAGCAGATTCTTGAATCCGGTGACATCGGCGAAGCCATCGATGCAGCTCAGGCGATCGGTGATGATACTTTGCAGCGACAGTCGACAGGTCGAGTGAGGCCGGATGCCTTCACCCACGGTAGTTCGAAACAACGCGTCAAGTGGTTCACGCATGGCTTGAAGACCGGTAACTTTAAAGACTTGAATTTGCTGTTCGATACGCCCTACGAAGAGTTGTAGGATGACAGGAGTTTTTATCAGCCTGGATGGCGTGGATGGGGGAGGCAAGTCGACGCAAGTTCACTTGCTGGCGGAGTATTTACGGACGCTCGGTCACGACGTGTTAACCTTCCGCGACCCTGGTGGCACAAAGTTGGGCGAGGCGCTGCGTGAGATCCTACTGCACCGCCAAGAAATCCCGTTGACGGGCACCGCCGAGATGCTGCTTTACATGGCCAGCCGTGCAGAGTTGGTCGCTGAGTGTATTCGGCCTGCGCTGCAAGGCGGTCGGACGGTAATCACCGATCGTTTTCTGCTGGCCAACGTTGTGTATCAAGGATGCGCAGGTGGGCTCGCTCCCAGTCAGCTATGGCAAGTCGGGGACATTGCAACCGGCGGATTGCAACCTCACCTGACCATCGTGTTGGATATCGGCGTCGATCATGCGCTTGGCCGCATCGAGCGCGGTTTCGACCGCTTGGAAAGCCGCGGAGCCGAGTACATGGAGAAGGTGCGACACGGTTTCTTGGAGCAAGTTTCGCATTTGGGAACACGAGCAGTAGTAGTAGATGCGCATGCTGAGATTGAAATCGTGCAGGCTCGAATTCGAGCGGCCGTGGATTGTTTACTCGACGCGAAGAAGTAATTCAGCTCGCCTAAGCCTTTGCTACCTTTGCTCTAAACTAGTGTGTTCGGTGGGACGTTTTTATTGTCCTGGTGCCCAAAAGCTCGGCAGGAGCCTCGCTCTCCCAACCGAGCGCTACAATCGCGTTGCTAGCATGGGGGTTGTTCATCTATTGACAGCAGAACGCCAAGAATTCTATAGACAACAGGCTCCTTTTCAGCCTGTCTTTGATCGCGTCAGGGAAGATGCTAACAGTCACTTACAGCTTGGGTCACAAGCGCGGTAACGCCAAAAGAATTCGCTGGCAGTTGGGTGTTTGCTGCGCGGTCAGTTGTTTGCTAACTGGATGTGCGCAATGGTCCAAGGAAGCCACTACGGATTCGAAACCGCTGCTGGCACAGCCCAAGATGTCACCCGACAGCGTGGTCATTGAGACAGTCATCATTCGATTTCCAAAAGAGCAGTCGGAGGCATTGGACAGTCTTTGGGCGACTGTTGATGAGAGCGTCTTGAATGTCGAGCTTCGCCACAAGTTGGCTGAGAATGGCGTCCGCGGCGGCGTGCTGATCGGTGACTTGCCACTTGGTGTTCGAACTCGCATGGAGCAGCTCGCCGACAATTCTCGGACCGACCCGCTGGAACAAGCGAATCTGGCTGCGGATGTAAAGAGTGCGATCAATCGCCTGCAGTGTCGTGCCGGGCGCCGCAAAGAAGTCCACGTCCGTCGAGAAGTATCGCAACCGCTGGTAGTGCTGACCAGCGCAGAGGGCAGGGTAGAGGGTGCCACTTATGAGCAACCTGCAATGCTGTTCGATTTGCGGTCGATTCCTCACGGAGATGGTCAGGCGACACTCAAGCTTACGCCTGAGATTCAGCATGGCGAAGAGCGAAAGACGTTCATCCACAGCGACTTTGGACTGCGGCCTGACATGAGCCGCGATCGCAAGACCTGGGAAGAGCTTTCGCTTTCCGTCAAACTGAGCCCGGGTCAAGTGATCGCGCTTAGCTGCAATGGCGAGCCCAAATCATCCAATCTAGGGAAGGCGTTTTTTGTGACGCATACCGCCGAGCAAACCGATGAGCGAGTCTTGCTATTGATCAAGCTTGCCGAGACTCAATTGGATGAGCTGTTCGCGCCTGAGGGGGTCGCGGCGGCACAGGTCGTCGCCGAACGCTGAGGCATGGGACAGCGCCACTTGGCTGTGCAATCAAGTGTCATTGGTAATTGATCCAACCCCAATATTGCCACAACTGCATGATCCAGGGGCTCGTCCAAGGATTCGACCACGGGTAATTGGCTGAGAATACGCTGACCAATAAAGCGATTTCCACAGCCCGACGGCTAGCAAAATGCCGTATAGGCTTCAAACCCTCGCAAGCCAACCAAAACCACAGGGGCGTCATCCAAAATACCCAACGCAACCCGCTACTTACGCCGCCGTAGTTGCGATCTTCAAGCGGCCGCGCAAGATAGAAACCGATACATACGCAACTAGTTACTACGATCGCCGCGACCAATAGCCCTTGAGGGTTTGTTAGCAACGATGTTTCGGTTCGCTTGAAACTCAGCACTGCACCGTAGATCGATAAGAACCAGAACGGAGTTAAACTGAAGATGCCGTGATGGCCGATCAAGCAATGAAACGCGTAAGTGGCTTTACTTGCCTCCCCCAGATCAACTCCCTTTTTCCGATTGCCTACCCAGTAGCTCCCAGGATAGTCGTACCAGTCATCCCATTCATAAACACCGATTGTATCGAGCCGTTCAAGGCGAAGGCCCAATCGCTGTTGGCCGACTTCGTCCCACAGCTCGTAAACTCCACTGCGCCGTGCAGGTCGAATGACTGAGTTGGCGTTGAAGTTCAAGTTATTCCTACGACAAGCTGAAATCAACGTCTCGACTGACAGGCTGCTCAGCGATGTGCCGGCATCAACAGGCAGCTCAAAAACTTTGGCACCCAGATCGCGGTGCGTGTAAGCTGGCCGCCACACGCCGTGAGCGATGTAGTTAGTGGCAAAGAATGCGATCGCCACCGCCAAGAGAGCTGGCACATAGGCCAGCAATGTGCGTCTCGCATCGATTAGTAGCAGCAGAACGCCTACGAGTGCTAACCAACTTAACGCGGGCATTTCGTTGGCTGCGGTAAAGCTGGTGGAGAGGCCGCAGAGAGCAAACCAATACCACTGTTGCTGGCCTCGTTGAATGATGCGATCCAAGCACCACAGCGATACTCCGGCAGCGACGGCAGCTGGCAGATGATTATTCAGCGTGTTGTTGAACGTTGACAGAAATGTTCCGAAGGCAATGAATACCGCGAGGATGCATATAGCCCAAGTGCTCGCTTCATGTTCGCGAGTTGCTTTACGCGCCATGATCAACCACAACGCCAACAATGGAATCAGATTCACCAGGATCAACAAGATCCGCGCGATGAAAAAGGTCTGCTTCATCAGCGTCGCACCTGTCGCCGCCCGCACTGCCAAGTACACACCTGTATAGAGGGTCGGCAGCAGTGGCGGCTTGCTACTGTAGTAATGCAGCTCGCCATCGTCGCCCCGATGACGCACTAAGTCGATCGTGTACCAAGTCCGGCGTTTGGTTTTTGGGTCGCGAATTTCTAAGAGATTGTCGATCTCATAGGTGCCATCGATGGCCAAGGCAGCAATCGTACACCAACGGCTGCGATCATTGGCGCTGAAGAACGGGCTTTCACCGCTCGGCGATTGAACTTGAACTATACGCACCACTTGGGCTGCGAAACCAAGGAACACGATCGCCATAGTCAAATAAGTCGCGAGATTGCGAGACGACTTCGAGTTCATCATGGAGATGGTTCCTGATCGGCCGTATCGGCGAGGATAATATAGGGCTTTCGTGTGGGGCGATTCTGAGCGGTGATCAGCTCGGCGAGGAAACCCATCGAAACCAATTGCACACCGAGGAGCAACGCGACAATGCAAAAATAAAAGACCGCCTTTTCATGCAGGTGAACATCTGCGAGGTCGGTTAGGCGGCTGATGACCCACATACAGCTGAGGATGAACAATCCCAATCCGCCTGCGAGGAATGACGCCATGCCAGTGGTGCCCAGCAAGTGTTGGGGACGATTGCCGTAGCCGGTCAAAAAATAAACTGTCATCAAATCGAGAAAGCCTTTGATAAATCGCTCGAAGCCGTATTTTGATATTCCATGCTTGCGTGCATGATGTTCGATGACGATTTCTGACACACGAAAACCACGCGCTGCTGCCAGCACTGGGATGAAGCGATGCATTTCGCCGTACAGTAAGACTTCATTGAGCACTTCGCGGCGATACGCTTTCAGACCGCAGTTGTGGTCATGGAGCTGTACGCCGGTCAGCCAGCTGATCATGGAATTGAAAACGCGGCTAGGAAGTACTTTATGCCACGGGTCGTGACGCACTTTTTTCCAGCCCGAAACGACATCGAAGCCCGCTTCCAATTGCGCCAATAGGTTGGGGATCTCGCGCGGATCGTCCTGCAAGTCGGCGTCCATGGTGATGACTCGCTGACCCTGTGCGCGTTCGAAGCCCGCAGCCAGGGCAGCAGCCTTACCGAAGTTCCGGCGGAACCGCAGGCCACGCGCCCAGCGAAATCGCTGGCTGAGTTCTTCGATCTTGGACCACGAATTGTCGGACGATCCGTCATCGACCAGCAGCACATCGAGTTCGTAGCTGTTTTGCGAAGCGATCTGCTCAATCCTTGCCAACAATTCTTCAAGACTATCTTGTTCGTTGAAAACGGGAATTACGATCGATAACATGGATGCAACTAATGGAAGAGGAAACTATCTCACGGGATGTTCGCGACGCTGCAGGAATCGCATCGCGGCGATGATGGCTACCACAGCTAATTCGGTAACTAACCAGGTAATGCGCAACCAAATCGCTGCGCACAAAGCGGCCGTTGGACCCACCACGGGAGCGAGAATCGTCGACAAAACGACTTCGCGTACTCCCGCACCTCCAGGCAGCAAGGATACAAATCCTAGCACAACTGCCAACGCGCAGGCACCGAGTGAACTTAACAACAGATGCGACCAATCCGTTTCGATTGACTCCGCGATCGGCAATCCAAGCAAAATGCATAATAAACTCAAGCCAAACAGGAGCCAAGCGACAGTCATGGCAACCCAGCCCTTGAGCACTAGGCCAACATGAATTCGACTGGTCCATTCGCGCAATGTGTCCGCAGAAACACCGCGTTGAAGCTTGGCGATGATGATCCGCAGGATGGGCGGTAGCGTGGGAAGGAGCATGGACAACAGCAAGCCAACCGCCAGTAGAGTAAGTCTTCCATCAAGGTTCAGCAGAATCAAACATACTCCCGCCACTGCTCCACCCACGGCCATCATGGTCAATGTCTCCATGAAGATTGTGATCGCGGTCGCCATTTTCTTGAAGTCGTAGTCTTTCAAGGCCCTGAGTCGTAGGACAATGACCATGGCCTTTCCTGGAAAGTACTTGCCCAGATTGCCGTAGAAGTATGCCCAACTGGTCGCGAGCTGTGGGGCGCGTTGGTCCATGGTCAACAGGCACTGCCGCCAGTACCAATGCGCGGGCAGCATTCCCATGGCGTAACACAAGCCTGAAGCGACTAGCAACAAGGGTGAAGCCTGCCAAAATCGGTCAACCGCGTTACGTAAACGATCGGCTTCGATACGAAGTTGCTCGCGATCGGTTGGGTCACTTGCTCCGAGGGCGGCGGCTTCCGCGAGCGTCGCCTTAGCGGCGAGTTCCGTGCGCTGCAATGTGAGCTGTAAGGCTGCTTTGCGACCGCTATGTACGATCCCAAAGATAACGATCAGCAGCACAACGGCCTGCGCAGCCAGTCGTATTATCCTCTTTCGAGACATTGTATTTGTTTAGTTTCCGAGCGATGGTCGGTTCTCAATTGTAACATAGGCTTCAGCCTGTGAATTTACGCCCACAGGCTGGAAGCGCTGGAAGCCTATGCCACTAATTTGCTTCCACAACGACGCCTAGACTAAATGGTTGCAGTTTAGCGTTTTTTGCGAGGTTTGCGATGTAGCGTAAACCAAGCTAGCAACACAAACGGAATTCGCAGAACAAGATGAATGATTACCAACAACAAGATTAGCAAATTGCGTAACAACTGCATCAGCGGGTTTGACGGCAGCGCGGGTGCAAAATGCAGATCATCCACCCCATGCGGCCAATGCGAAAGCCGTTCGGCCATTTCCGCGATCCATTCTGCATCGTGGGGAAATACTTTGATTCGTTTGACCAAATCCATTGGCAACTTATTATAACCGATATGGGCGCCAACTAAGCCCCCGACAATTGCAGCTACGGAATCGGTATCGCCACCAAGTCTTATCGCCGACTGGACCGCATGTTCAAAGTTGGTGGGATAACGCAGGAAACAGTAGGTGGCCATCACGGTGGTCGGTACAATGAAACCGCTGATGCCACGATCCCAACCGAAATGCCTTGCAACGGCACTGGGGCTCCGCGACTGGCTGAGAAATGGAATCAGTTCAGTGAGCTTGTCGCGAATGGCGGCTTCTTTGCAACCAGTGATCGCCTTCTGCAAACTATCCAATCGATCGATCGTTTTCGTTTTCGTTGTCCCAGCTAGTTGAGCAAGTCGCGAAAGCACGAGGCAACCGTCCAAGGCCAGCGGGTCTGTGTGCGTCAGACGCGTTGAATCCTCAATCCACTTTGGGATACGGTGGTCCGTCCCATGTAGCGCGAGGGTCAGAAAAATCGCGCGCGTTGCCGGTCCGTTTCCAGCCGATTTGCAGCCGCTTGGCAGACCCGTTATGCGTAACCAACTCTTAAAGGCGGCTAGGAGAGTTGCTTTGCCAGCGCCAACGGGCAGGCTGAGTGGATACCACGCCAATCGACTGCGGTAGGAACGACTAAAGGGTCGCCATTCACTGCGCGATCGTAACAGGGCTTGAGCAGCCATCAGCATCAACTGGGTGTCGTCACTATAGATGCCCAAGCCCGGAAGTAATCGATACACTGGCTTCGCACTTCCGAACATCTTCAGGGCGGTACGACGTTCCAAGCCTTCGCGCGGAAAGCCCAGTGCATCGCTGATAGCCACGCCCATCATGAGGCCATGTATTGAATCTTTTCGAAGGTGGGTGCTATGCATCCATCTACCGGTTTGTTGGCCATCTAAAAACTCTGGATACTCTCTGCCAACAACATCGCCTAGCGTACAAGGCAGCGGAAGTGTAATACACCACCGTCACCGGGTTTGAGCGAGGACTTGAATTCCCATTTGAGAACCGTTGAACCGACTTCGTTGGGTTCAGAGGAAAACTCAGGCGCGGGCGCAATGCTGCTTTGCTGACTCTCTTGAATATACTCCAGGCGAGGTGTTAGACTATCCAATATCACGAGTTTTTCAACGGGCTGAGTGCTGATATTGTCGAATCTGATGGTAAAGGTGATTTGATCCCCCGAATTGGCAATCATGTGGGATGCCGCTTTGCATATTCGAAGAGAGCATTTTCCAGGTGGCATTTCGTAAACGTGAACATCCTGTGCCTGTTTGATGTCAATTGCAATCGCCGCTTCTTGGCCGTCTATCAGTACCTCAACCGATTCTGGCGATTCCCAGGCCTTGGCGTTCTGAAGGAATTGTCCTAAGACTGGAATATCTTCATGCTTGAGTATCCCGGTGCGGAAGAAATCGATCGCTTCGAACGGTACGATCGCGTCGCTCATACGATGCGGTGGCAAGACTTGAGCCAAGGGAACGCCGAGATTTCGGTCGCGAAACGCATCAATTAAACTAACGGATTCTTCGCCTAGAGGCGCGACGGGCTGCGTCATCGAGGAAACCAAATTCTTGTCGTCAAAGCGGCTTGGCGACACCGGTGCAAGTATTCGTTCAGTTGCTAGCGCCTGTTCGGTAAGGACGATGCCAGTGACCTGGCGAACGGCTCCAAAGCGCGGTGCATAGATTGGCACTCGGTTTGTAGGAGTCACACACAATTTCCCGTCATAAGTTTCGTAATACGCAATCGTATCGCTGGGATTGAGTCCGGCTACGGTGGCGTCCTTACGAACGACCAGTGCGGGATCTAGATCACCGCCATCAAACAGATATTCTTGCTCATCAATTAACGTTTGCCCCGCGCTAGGGACACAAGCCATTTCGCTGCCGGCCATGCAACTGCAATTTGGACCAGCTGTGGGTGCGGGTGAGCAGCCTTCGGCAGGTTGAAATGAGGCCGTTGTGGCACCCTGTGGCATGAGAGCAGCGACTGCTAGCCCTGCATTGGCTGCAACGGGTTCTTGATAGTTAACTTGAGCGATTTCCCGCTTAGGAGTCGCCAGCGCTCTGGGTGCATCGTCGCGCAGTGACATTGCGACAGGTGCGGTGGCGGTTTGACGTGGCAATTTGTGCGGATTGTTCAGTAGATTCCCGCCACCGACGGAGCCGCAACCGACAGCGCTACAAACGACAGCACTACAAACGACAAGGATTGCGGCTTGCAGTAAGCCTGTCCAACGAACCCAATTGTGGCGAAGTGGAGTACGCCCTGCGTTCTCGGCGGAGGGGCCAGGATTAAGTCGACTCATGCGTGCTTCCTTCGCTTTTGTATCGTAGACCGGACGTTGAGCAAACTGGCTACCATGTCTTAGGTAAGCGCGGTTCAATGCTTTCCGGTGGCTCATTGCGTAGCTTGCTGGGTTCCGTGGGGATCGTTTCTGGCCACAGTCCTTTTTCAAGCATTGCTGGTCGTGATGGAGCTGTAGCAACGGGGATCCAAGGCGGACAACCGTAGAGAAATTCAGTCAGGTCGCCTTGCAGGTTCCTGGGCACGCGTGAACCAATTCGGAGGATGGCCACGGGCCGCCCCAATTGGTCAGCAGCCTTGAGTGCGTTATCCATCGGACTGACGTCCAGCACCGATTGCGTGTCGGGCTGCGTGGCGACTGGTTCGGCGAGTTCATTGTCTTCGAGATAGATCACTCGTGTCACGAGAGCGCCATCGAGAGCGGCACGCAAGTCGCCCTCGTCAAGCACCACAGGAATTGGGAAGCGATGTTCGCGCCCCGTGGGTGCATGCACGCGGTCAATCACTTCAATCGTTGGATAGAGTTCTTCGCCAGTGCGGAATGGAATTCCGGTTACTCGGACGCGGTAGACTGCGCCTACGATCATGCCGACTTTTACAGGCGCTTCGAGGGTGTGTAGGAATTGGCCATCTCGAGCCAATGCGACTTGAACACCCTTGGGTCCGGAAACTTCCACGGCTTGGTAAGTGCCGACTCCAGGGACGCGGCGTGCGATGGCTGCGCCGGCAACTACGCCGGGTTCGCCCTTAGCATCCAAGAAGTAGTGAACATTCGGAAGTTGTGTGACTTGAGCGAGCAGGGCAGGGGAGGGGAGCGCGCATGCGATTGCTGCCAGAGCGATTCCGCAGCGGCTCAACCAACCAGCGAAGCCAGCCGTGCCAGCATTCGCTTTTTCGTTCCATATTTTTGCGTTGGTCATTGGCCACCATGCACTCTATTCGCGGGATGGGAAAAAGCGGTCGGGTACAACCTGCACCCAACCGCCTCACTCATTCACGTTTATCAGTCTCCGGTGCAGTTGATTGTTCAACCGAACGGAGGGTTGGTTTCTGACTCCAGGCTGCGTTGGCCAGCATAGAGTGTTCTGATTCACTTGCTGCGATCCATCCCTCTTCTCATTGCGTGAGAAGAGGCGGATGGATTCGCGATTTAGTTTACTGCGGAGGGCAGTATGCAGCCTCTTGAGCACCGACTGACTGACTGTGACGCATGTAAGCTGGCTTGCCGGTTGGAACACCTGGATGGATGTTCTGCTCGTGGATGTAAGCGCGGCTAGCAGGTTGCGGATAGCTCTGTCCAGGAGTTTGGCGCACATGAATTTTCATGTGGTCCACTGGATCTGGAATGTGCATCTTGGTGTGATTGCTCATCGTGTGCTTCTTGAGGCCCGCTGGCGAACCTAGCGGAATGTGAGGTGGTCCGGGCAGTCCAATCGGTGTACCCGTAAAGGTCATGCCGTATTGAGGAGCCGAAACACCCGCCACATAGCCAGGTAGCGAAGCAGGCACACCGCCAGGCAGCATGCAGCCATCCGGACCGCACACCATGGCCATGCCACCTCCCATTGCCAAACCGCCGGCACCAACACCTGCCAATTCAATGTCCTTATTACCTAAGCGAACGATCGCCAGGATTGCCCCGCGACGGTCGGCTTCGATAATTGGGTCGAGGCCTGGATCGATGCGGTTGCTCACGAGCACATCCACACCGACGAGCGTATCGCCTTGGAATTCTGGATCTGGCAAGTAGATGACCTTGGTCACAAAATTGCCCGACAGCACCTGCTCGAAGTCATCCGTCGTGAACTGTATTGGAATTGCATTGTGAGCTAGGTAAGCGCCAGTGCGTGGGCTGCCGTTCGCAACTTCGACTGTCGGATACAACTCGACGCCTTCTTTTCCCTGAATGTTGGTCAGCTTCAGGCGATAGATTCCACCTTGTGGAAATTCAAGTCGGCCTGGCACATACAGCGGTTCGCTAGTAAACGTGCCGTCACCTATAATGTCATAGAGAATTTGCATTCCCTCGGGACGATTGAAGAGGATCTGGACGGCGGGTCCAGGGCCCATGCCCATCATACCGCCAACTCCCATCCCGCTTCCCGCACCGCCAGAGCAAGCGACGCACCCGTCACCGCCGGCCATGCCGCCCATACCTCCCATGGCCATTGCAGCAGAAGCGGGCATTACATCCGCGCCTCCGAGAACTCCAGGTCCGGGGCCACCTACACCTGGGCCGGGCTCTAGCAATTGCTGAGCGGGCGGCAGGTTGTGTCGCACCGGGGTGCATCCAGTCAGGTAGCCTGCGGCAACCACGACTAGTGTTGCTAGGAAAACACGCATTTTCATGCTTTACCCCCTTGTTTGGCAGCTCCCGGAGTTCTGTCCGTTTGCTGCCGCCTTCGAAACGATCCTGAGTGAGTCTTTAACATCCGCCTAGCTACGCTCGACGGATGGATTGGCTACTAGTGATGGATCTGCCCAGGCCTTTGCGGGCTAAGGGCAGTCATTTCACCTGGACGGGGTGGACGCTGGTTGACTAGAATCCGCCGCCCAGGTTTGTTCCGTTCATTAGTTCGATGCAACGCCAACTGAGCGCGACATCAAGCCTCCGTGGCTTTATGTTCGGCCTAACTTCATCGGTTTCTTTGACAAATTCGGCATAACCGAACTAGGTGGACCATCTTGCCCATCGCGATCGACCATAACTTCTCCAAAAGGGTGTATTTTGCCTGGTCTTTGATAGCTATCCAATGGACCGCTATGTTGCTCTGCGCAGCTTGGGTCGCCAGAGTTGGCGCTCAAATCCCGATGCCGATAGGAGAGTCGGAACGCCCAATGCCCGCTCCGATTCCAGCCACACCGCCCGCTCACGAAACCGGGACTCTGCTCATGCTCAACGCGCTCCGTCAAGCGGTGTGGGGACCGTCCGTAACCTGCAAAATACGCCAACGCACTTCGCTGCTCGATAAGCAATTGGTCAGCATTGGAACCTACGCGCATGCAGGGCAGGGGAGTGGCCAGTTGAAGATGCATGTGCGTCTGGCCACTGACGAACGAATCAATACGCTCATTCAAGTCAGCGACGGTCGCGTCATGTATTGGGCCGAGCATGTTGGCGACGATTCGAAGCGGAGTCGCGTCGACCTGTACCGCATCCGCGAATACCTCGGTCCCATCACCACCGCGTCGTTGGAAGATCCCGTTATCGCCATGTACTTGGCAGTTGGTGGCCAAGCCGAAGTATTGCGAAAACTGGTTCAGCAATACACTTGGACCCATATTCAAGCCGGCCGGCTTGACGAGATTGACGTCTGGTGGCTGAGTGGCGAACTGGCGGCTGAGCCACCGCCGGTGCGCGCGCTCGCCGAAGTCGACCAGTTGTTGTACGCACCAAGCAAATCGGGTTTGCTGCCCACCAAAGTTCGGATCGCGCTCGGCAAAGGCGACCCATTTCCGTTGTGGCTTTATCAAGTCGAACAAGCTCGTGAAGAGAGTCTGACTGGTATTCAAAGCGGCACTCGGCTCAGCATGCTGCTCGAGTTCACCGAACCGAAGATTGTAAAGGAACTACCTCCTGAGATGTTTCAATCGATAGCTAGCAACGACACCATCATAGAAGAGACCCGACGTTATTTGCCACCGGCACCGGCAGTGGCGAGATTGCCTGTCGAACGCCCGATACGCTAGCCTTAATGTCGGTCGGCCCCGAGTTTCTTTCTCTGCGCGAGGTTCGACGTGCGATTCAGACTCTCGAATATACCGCAGGCTACGACTTGGCCATGGAAAGTCGATCGCGCGTACCCTTGGTATTTTCCATTTAAACTAGCGGGCTCGCTGGGACGTTTTATTGTCCGGATGCCTAAAAACGATTCGCCATCATGCGAACCACAAGGCACACGACTAGAACCACGAAGATATTGAATGACCAAGCAAGTTTGAACTGTAGCTTCGACTTTTTGCTGATTGGTACATTGCCGTCAACGCCCAACAGCAAGAAAATTGAATAAAATTGAAGAAGTGGTATGGGCAAGATGAGGCCTAAGATTGAAGCTCGCCAGGCGCGTTGAATGACCTCCTCCGTTTGTTCAGTGTTTTCAATATCGGCTTGCTCCTCGCGCCTGGGGATCGCAGGCAGCATCACCAAGGGAGGCTGATAAGGATTGTCGCTCTCAATCTTTTCAGGAAGATCCGCACTGCGCAGATCATCGGAGACTACGTCTAAACCGCGCTTGGCACTCGCAGTCGGCGCGGGCACTTCCACGTCTTCGCGATTCTTACCGCACGACCAACACAGATCAAAGCTTGGTTCATTGAATTCCTTACATTCGCCGCAGTACCAAGTGGTACGAGATGAATTCTGTGAGTGATATTGCAACAGCAACTTACGTGCCCGCTCCTGGTCCTGAAAAGCCACCAGCAACTTGACTCCGGACAAAGCACTGCCAACATACAGCGCTGCATTGGCATTTGCATCTTCTACGAAGGCAATAACGCCTTCTTGGTCTAGCCAATTCTGCGCTTGGTAGGCCGACAGGCTATCAAAGAAGGCATCAATTTGAACCAGCTTGAGTTCACCCACACGTCATACTCCCGATTGCGATGGTCCTGAAAAACCACCATATTACTGGGTTTTGAAGTGCAGGGTGCAGTGCTTCGCAAAAGAAGTATTTCAGGCAATTTGGAAATCCTGACGCAGATTGCGACACCGGTCATCACGGACTAAGCCTACCCAATGGCGGTCTAGCCGTAACTTCTCTCCTTAATTAAACTTACGATTCGCATGTGCGGTTTTTGCCGGCGGATTTAGGGACACTTTTTTCAAACTGGGATGGTATTTCGTGATCAAGACGTTGGCAGTCGTAGGGGCTACTGGCGCGGTTGGACAAATCGTGCTCGAAGAAATTCAACTGCAAAAATTGCAGTACGGTCGACTGCGCTTGCTCGCGTCGAAACGATCTGCTGGCAAACAAATTACCGTGGCGGGCAAAACGATCACCGTCGAAGCCCTCACGCCGGAAGCGTTTGAGGGAGTAGATGTGGTCATCGCCAGCACACCGGACGAAGTTGCAGCGGAGTTCGTGCCCTGGGCCGTCGAACGCGGTGCGATTGTCGTGGACGAAAGTGCCTTCTATCGCATGGACCCTAAAGTGCCGTTGGTAATCCCCGAAGTTAATCCCAAGGCAATCGACGGCCATCAAGGTATCATCGCAAGTCCGAATTGCAGCACCACGCAAATGGTCGTCGCACTCAAGCCCCTGTATGACGCGGCCGGCCTGAAGCGAGTGATCGTAAGCACTTATCAAGCGGTCAGCGGGGCAGGGCTGGCAGCACAAGAGGAGTTGGTTAAAAACACTCAGTTGCAACTCAGCGGTGCGGCACAACAACCAAGCGAGTTTCCGTATCCGATCGCCTTTAATTTGATTCCGCAAATCGGTTCGCTGAAGTATGAAGGCTTTACATCCGAAGAGATGAAGATGGTCCATGAGACTCACAAGATCTTGGGCGACAATACAATCCAAGTGAACGCCACTTGCATTCGAGTTCCTGTTCTCATCGGACATAGCGAATCGATCTACTGCGAAACCGCTGAGCCGCTGTCGTTGGAAATAATCCGCGAGTTATTTCGAAACGCGCCGGGCGTGACGCTCGTCGACGACTTGAGTCGCAAGCAGTATCCGATGCCGCGCGATTGCGCTAACAAATCGGACGTGTTCGTTGGCCGCGTTCGCAAGGACTTGAACCATCCGTGCGGCATCAGTTTTTGGTGCGTGAGCGACAACCTTCGCAAGGGGGCTGCGACGAACGCGGTTCAGATCGGCAAACTGTTATCCGATAAGTTCGCCAATGTTCTCGCCTGATAATGAACAGCCCGCGTGTGACCTCACGCAGGGGTGGCTAAAATATGGAACGAAGAGCGATGAACGAGTCTTCAAACTCATCGTCGCTTACGACGGCACCAACTATTTCGGTTGGCAGTACCAACCCGACCAGCCGACGGTGCAACAATTCATCGAGTCTGCGCTAGGCACTGTTTTAGGGCACCCTCGCTGGCCAGCCCGCGCCAGCAGTCGCACCGATGCGGGTGTGCATGCACTTGGGCAAGTGGTTGTATTCAAGACCAATGCCTGGCGCGCTCCTGCGGATCGATTGACTCCGGCGCTCAACACGCACCTGCCTAACGACATCGTGATTCGCAGCGCTGAAGAGGTTTCGCCAAACTTTCACCCGCTAGCGTTTTGCATCGGCAAGCGATACCGCTATCGAGTTTATGCATCGCGTGTGGCCGATCCGCTGGATGGTCGCTTCCACTGGTGGATCAAGCATCGCTTGAATGTCGACGCCATGCGTGAAGCAGCCGAAATGTTGCTCGGAAAGCACGACTTCGCTGCCTTTGAAACCAGTGGAAGTCCGCGCCAAAACACCGTGCGCACGGTTCGTGCGATCGAGATCGAATCGCATGCGTACTTGGATGGCCGCCAAATCAGTATCGAAATTGAAGCAGATGGTTTTCTGTATAACATGGTTCGCAACATCGCAGGTACTCTCGTAGTAGTTGGTCGCCAGCGGCAATCGCCGAGTTGGGTTCGTGAGGTTTTGGTATCGAAGGACAGACGCGAAGCTGGCCAAACCGCTCCGCCTCAAGGTTTACAATTGCTTGAGATATTCTTCGCCGACCAGCCTCAACCGATTCACTTGAAATAGCCTCAATTCATGCGCGTTGTTCATATCATTACTCGAATGATCATCGGAGGTGCTCAAGAGAACACGCTGTACAACTGTTTGGACTTGAAGAAGGACTTTGGGGATGACGTACTGCTGATTACGGGGCCTGCCTTGGGACCTGAAGGACAGTTGTTGGGGCAGGGGAGGGCAGGGGGGCTGAATGTGGCGATGATCCATTCGCTGCGTCGAGCCATTCAACCGCAGCGAGATTGGCAAGCTTATCGTGAAATCGTGAAGACGATTCGCGAGTTTAAGCCGGACGTGGTTCACACGCACAGCGCGAAAGGCGGCTTCCTGGGTCGCGCCGCGGCTTGGAATTGTCAAGTGCCTGTAATCGTCCACACAATCCATGGAGCTCCGTTCCATCCGTATCAGCATGCTGTTGCGAGTACCGCGTTCATCATGTTAGAACGATGGGCCGCGAGGCGTTGTCATCACATGATCAGTGTCGCCGATGCAATGACCGACTTGATGGTGCAAGCGAAGGTTGCACCGCGCGCAAAGTTTACAACGATTTACTCAGGTATGGATGTCGAACCATTTCGCAGTTGTAACCAGTTTCGTGAATCGGCAAGAAGTGAACTAGGTATTGCACCAGATGATGTTGTCTTTGGCAAGATTGCGAGGCTCTTTCATTTGAAAGGACACGAATTTCTGATAGCGGCCGCCGAGCAAGCTGTGCGCGAGAATCCCCAGTGCCGTTTCTTATTGGTGGGTGATGGTATTTTGCGTGCGCATTTCGAGCGTGATATTGCAGCTCGTCAACTGCAGAAGCATTTTATTTTTACCGGACTTGTTCCGCCTGAGCGTATTCCGTTTTATTTGAGTGCGATGGATGCTTTGGTACATACGAGTTTGCGTGAGGGGCTGGCCAGGACGTTACCGCAAGCATTGATTGCCGGCAAGCCGGTGATCAGCTACGACGTCGACGGCGCTCGCGAGGTTGTTTTACCGAACGAAACAGGATTCTTATTGACTCCCAAGGCGACCGAAGAATTGGCAGACGCAATACTCGCTTTGGCCGCCAATGGATCGTTGCGAGCTCGGCTAGGGCAGGGGGGCGCACTTCGATTCACCGAACAGTTCCGCCACCAACGAATGACGGCTGAAATCCGTCGGCTCTATCAAAGACTTGCAGACACGTAGCCATTCAGGCGCTCGGGTTCGGAACCAACTTCCGAAAATCGTTCAAAGACTTCGTGTCAAGCACCGCGAGTGACAATTGATCTAACTGTTCAGGCAAGTCGATCTTGGCAACTACCGATTCTAATTCCGCTGGCAGTTCACCAAATTTCTTGCGAAGCAACTGTAGCAACATATTCCGCTTGCCTTGTTCAATACCTTTTTCAATACCTTGTTCAATACCTTGTTCAATACCCTGTTCAATACCCTGTTCAATACCGCGTTGTTCGTAAATAGTTACCATTTGCTCAACCTCCTCGTACTGTTGCTCAGTATGGATCAAGTGTTCAAACTCGGCGAGTTCTTCGCCCGCTAGCGGTACGTATGTTTCAACAAACTCGACCAACAAGCTCTTGCGCGCGGGATCGACAGGGCAGCCCAAAATCAATCGCAAGAAATCGGCCTTCATCCTCGCCTGCTCTTGACGATTATAGTCCATCTTGGCCATCAGAGCGTAGGCCAAGGGATTCTGCGATTCGAGAAAGCTACGGTAACTCAGCGAACTCAGCTTTACCATGTGATACTCAAAGCGCACAAATGTCTTTCCAGCGACACTCAATTCGATGTTGTTCGCGACGAGTTTTTTCCATTTCGCATCATCGGTGAAAACGGCGATAGGCACAACCTCTGCATCGTATCGCAGGAACAGTTGGCAATAGTAGCGATACATACGTCGCGCGAAATTTCGATTTGGACGCTTCGATTCGAACTCGACATGAATCAAAACAAATTTCTCGCTCCCGGATTTCAGCCGAATTTTCACGACCAGATCCATCGCGCGTCGCTTGCCTCGCTGGGTGTCTGTGAAATACTCCTTCCGCAGAAATTCGACCTGAGTGAAATCGATTACTGCAGCCTCGTCTGGGCAAAACAATGCCATGAATTCCGCAAAAAACGCTTCGATCAGTGTCTTAAATATTTGGTCGTGATCGATGGACATCGGCGGCTGGTCCAGCGGGCGTATTGGGGTTTTGTTAGCAATACGTTACACCGCTTACACGGCAGTTGGCAACCAGGGCAGGGGAGGGGGTTATTTGAACCACTCTGGTCGACCGTTAGCAACCTTTTGGCATCGAGTCGAATGGCTTATCATGCACACTTCCGAAACTGATAAAAGGGAGATCACAGTTGGCTAAAGAACGCGACATACTTGGGCAATATCGCATTGCTCGCATCATCCATAACGGCAACTCGAGCCAAGTCTGGGAAGCGATCAAGCAACCGGAAGGAACTCGTGTCGTTCTCAAGACTCTAAAACCGAAGTACGCCGCAGACAAAATTAAAATCGGCTTTATGAAAAACGAAGCCGAAGCGGGGAAGGCTCTGCAACATCCCAACATTATCAAGATCTTCGAATTCGGCGATGACAAGAATACGCCTTTCGTGGCGATGGAATTGTTCAGCGAGATAACTTTAAAGAAAGCGATTCGCAGAGGGCCGGAGAGTATCGCGTACTTGCTACCCAAAATCATCCAAAAGGCCTGCGAAGGTCTCTACGCCATGCACAGTCAGGGGTATCTGCACTGCGACGTGAAGCCCGAGAATTTCCTAGTCAATCGCGAGGGTGACGTCAAAGTAATCGATTTCTCGCTTGCGCAAAAAATTAAGACCGGATTATCAAAGTTGTTTGGCGGAAAACCCAAAGCTGTGGCTGGAACGATGAGTTACATGTCGCCAGAGCAGATTAAGGCCGGAACGCTCGATCCCCGGTCGGATTTGTACAGTTTCGGCTGCGTTTTGTTCGAGTTGGCCAGCGGCAAACCGCCGTACACAGGCACCAGTCCATCGGATTTATTGAACAAGCACATCTCTGCGCCCATTCCTTCTCCGGTGGTTGGCAACGATAATGTAACTCAGGAGTTTGCCAATGTCCTCAAAACGATGATGGCGAAAAAGCCTGGCGAGCGTTACGAGAATGTCTGGGAAGCGTTCAAAGTCCTTAAGTCTACGAAGATCTTCAAGCGACCTCCGCGCATCCCGGAAACGAGCATCTTTGATGCTCCCATCGGCACTGGAGAACAAGAATGACCAAAGTCCGCGACTTCCTTGGCCCCTATCGGCTAGCGCGGCTCATTCGTATGGGAAACTCGTGCCAAGTTTGGGAAGCGATCGAATCGAACACTGGCGAACGATTCGCCCTCAAAGTACTCCGGCCTGATCACCGCAATAACAAAGATGAAATGAATTTTCTAAAGAACGAGTACGCGATTGGAAAATCGCTCGTTCATCCCAGCATCATCAAGATGTATGACTTGGTTCTGGAGAATGATTCGCCATTTTTGGTGCTCGAGTTGTTCAGTGAACTCAATATGAAACAGGCCCTTCGCCGAGGTCCCGATTCGCTCGCTTATCTGCTCGATAAGATCATCTTACAGTCATGCGAGTCGCTGTACTACATGCACGACAAGGGTTTCGTTCACTGCGACATCAAGCCTGACAATTTCCTCGTCAGCCGCGATGGCGACGTAAAGCTCATTGACTTTACGATTTCACAAAAAGTCAAGACTGGCCTCGCGAAGCTATTTAGTGGCAAGACGAGAAATATCTCCGGGACAAAGAGTTACATGTCGCCTGAGCAGATTCGTGGCACGCAACTCGACCAACGCTCGGATGTCTACAGCTTCGGTTGTGTGCTCTTTGAGTTGGTCACCGGCAAGCCGCCGTACACCGGGACGAGTCCAAATGACTTACTGAACAAACACCTCTCCGCGCCGATTCCTTCGCCATTGGTTGCAAACGACAACGTAACTCAAGAGTATGCCAATGTCATCAAAGGGATGATGGCGAAGAAACCAGAACAACGATTTGAAACCATGTGGGAAGTATTAAAGACGATGCGCGCTACCAAGATCTTTAAGCGTCCGCCTCGTATTCCGGAGACGAGCATCTTCGATGACTTCCAATCCGGTGGCCGACTTACCAAGCACGAATAGAAAACCACACCCAACTCAATCAGTAGCATTCGTACACGTTAATCTAGAGAACCATGAGCAAATCCAACGGACTTGAATTTGAACAACCGCTTCTTGAAATTGAAGCTCGCATCAAGACGCTCGACGAAACTTCACCGCAAACCGAAGCGATCGAGCAAGAGATTATACAACTCCGCCGTCAGTGGAACGAACAGACTCGCGAGATCTATTCCAAGCTGAGTCCATGGGAGATTGTCCAGGTATCCCGACACAAGGACCGACCCTACACTCGCGATTACTTGCAGTTGGTATTCGATGAGTTCGTGGAACTGCACGGAGATAAGTTTTTCGGCGATGATCGCGCGATGCTAACAGGCTTTGCGAAGATCGATCAGCACAAAGTCATGGTCGTCGGCCATCAAAAAGGCCGAACCTACAAAGAGCGAGCGGCTTGCAATTTCGGCTGCGCACATCCGGAGGGCTACCGGAAGGCGATGAGCAAAATGAAGCTCGCGGAGAAGTATGGCTTGCCCATCATTTGCTTTATCGACACACCGGGAGCTTATCCGGGAATCGGCGCCGAGGAACGCGGCCAAGCCCAGGTGATCGCCGAAAGCATGTTCCAAATGAGTCAACTGAAAACGCCGATCATTTGCGTGGTTATCGGCGAGGGTGGTTCCGGTGGTGCGCTCGGAATCGGCGTTGGCGACAAAGTGGCCGTTTTGGAGTTTGCATACTATTCGGTGATCAGCCCAGAAGGTTGCGCCGGCATTATCTGGAAAAGCCATCAGTTTGCGCCGCAAGCTGCGGAGGCGCTTAGGTTCACTTCTAAGCACCTCCAAGAACTCGGCGTGATCGATGACGTGATCAAAGAACCGCTGGGCGGCGCGCATCGCGATCATCATCAAATGGCCGCGCGCATGAAGAGCTATCTGACTCGGACGCTCGCTGGCCTGCGTGAATTTTCACTCGATCAGTTAATCGAGAATCGCTACGACAAGTTCCGTCGCATCGGCGTGTTCGATGATCTTTCGATGCCGCATGTTAATCATCACGCAGCTGATTAACCAATGATTCGCCCAGTGATTGAAGGGCGAAAATCAACCCGAAAGCAACGTCCGATAATGTTTCTTATGTTCGGTTTCTGCTCGCATTTTCCCTGGGAAAACCGCGTTTTGCTTGAGTGCAGCTTAGCCGCCCTCTGCCCCACATTTTATTGCAACAAGTCTAAAGAGCGGTCAAAGCTTCAGCGCCGGCAGGTTTATTCTCAATAACACTCTGAATAGCGGCTAAAAGCCCCGCGCGCGCGCAACGTAGTTACCGTGGCATCACATAGCCCGGCTCTTGAGCTGAGCCAGATCGGTAGCCGTCATAGCCAGAGAAACCGTTTCCCGTAGGCGGCGCGAAATTTCCAGCGGGAGGAAAAACCGAATTCGGCTCTGCTGAGAATCCAGGCGGCGGATAATTGGGCTGGAAATTGTTCGGCAACGCTGGCAGCTGATTGCCCTGGGGCTGGTCAGCTCCCTGAAGAGCGTTGGGAATCAACTGTCCCAAATTCCAGCTGCCGCCCCCCTGTCCCGCTGGCTGTTCGGTTATGCCCGGAAGACTCGGCAGTCCGCCGGCCCAGTTCGGATCGTTGGTCATCGGCAATCCGTTTTGTCCATTCTTTAGTTTTTCATCGAGCCGCACCAAGTAGGGTCCTACTACTTCGTGGATCTCTTTTGGCAAAATCCCAACGCCTTTGTCGAGCGCCGAAGCAATGTAGTAACCGGATCGCGATTGGCAGATCGCCGTCTGTTGTTTAGGCCCCAGCAGACTCATCGCGAACATAGTAATCAGCAAACAGTAAATAAGTCCTTTACCTAAACCAAACGCAGCTCCGATATGGCGATCGAACTCCTTCAGTCGTACCTTGTCGATCGCACCGCTCAGCAGTCGAAAAACGACCCAGATTACGAATGAGGTTCCAACGTACAGGATGAGCATCGCTAAAAACAGATTCCATGGCGGCGCGGCGTGGATCATCTCGGCGACTTGAAACCGAAAGCGATACGAAACCAAATAGCTAATGATGATCGATGCCAACGAAGCAACCTGCCAGGCAAAGCCCTTGATCGCGCCAAAGATGGTCGCCATGCCAATAACGAGCAACATGATCAGGTCGTATGCCTGCATGTTTCAGTTCCTAAAATTGAGTTGCATCGGGTTGATTTGAAAAACTACAACCATTCGCGCCGCTTCGGTAGCAACGGCCAGCGGAAATGTTGTCTGAGTGGGTAGGGGACTGTAGCAAAGTTTTTGCAAGCAGCGAAAGGGGATTTTCGGTAAAGGATTTGCTGGCTGCAACTGGCGGAAGGGCGACGCTCCTGCGGAGCCTTGTCAGGCTTGAATTAGCCATCTGTCGCTAGCATTGCGTTTTGGTCTTCAGCCGTAGCATTGCAGTGGTGTAAGGTGGATTAACACAACGACACCTTTACTCTTTGCTCGGCGGTTTCCACTATGGCCGACTTCAAAACTCATATGAGCGTCAGCGCTGCAGCGGGCGTGCTGTATGCCATTGCAGGCTCTCAATCTGGCATGCCGCTAACGACCTGTTTGTTGGCGGGTGGCTTGTGCAGCGTCAGCGGCATGTTGCCAGATCTTGATAGCGAATCAGGCCGGCCGCTCCGCGAAGCGACCACCTTAGCTGCCGCCGTTGTGCCGATGCTGATGGTCGATCGCTTTCAACGTATGGGCCTGAATCACGAGTCGATGGTGTTGGCGGCAGCGCTGGTATACATCACGATCCGATTTGTAATGGCTGAAGTCTTTCGTCGCTTTACGGTCCATCGCGGGATGTGGCATAGTTTGCCGGCAGCAGCCATTGTTGGCATGGTCTCGTTCCTGGTAATGTCCTCAGAGGATATTTCGCTGCGCATGTTCAAAACGATGGCAGTCGTGCTTGGATTTGTAAGCCACTTAGTACTCGACGAGATTTGGTCGGTCGATTTTCGCAAGGGCAGATACCAATTCAAATCATCCTACGGTACCGCCTTGAAACTTTGGGGCAATAGTGCGTGGGCCAACTACGCAACCTACCTCAAGGTTGCCATTTTGGGCTTTCTGGTTTACCAAGATCACGGCTTCATGGAAAGGTTCGGGATTCAGCATCCAGACGTGCCCCATACCGCCAGAGAATTGCTCAGCATTATCTTGGAGCGCGGCGAGCAGTGGGTGCGCTAGCCCCGCGTTCTCATACCTAATCTGCGCACCCTTCCCTTCCCTGCCCCGCTAGGCAACTTCCTATGGGCAGTGTAGTCAAACGCAGACGCGACCAATACACACTTGTTACTCAGCCAAGAACAGCTCTCCGAGCTCGCCTTGCTAAAGGTGGGCCACGCAGACTTCATCCACGCTCTGGCGAGCGTAGCTACCGTCGCCAGACGGTGGCCGTCTTCACACATGCCGTCTCACGCTCTGAGAAGGAGATATGCAAAAATGTCCCCCCACCTTAGCTGCGACTCAAAACAACTTTCGGCTATCGAGCAAAATGGTAACGGGTCCATCGTTGATCAGCTGCAGTTGCATGTCAGCGCGAAAGACACCGGTGGCAACCGTCAAGCCGTGTAATCGAAGTTGATGATTACAGTGTTCGTATAATTTATCGGCCATTTCAAGATCAGCAGCGTCAGTGAAGCTCGGTCGTCTGCCTCGGCGAACATCTCCCAGTAAGGTAAACTGACTGATCATCAGAACACTGCCCCCAACGTCTACTACGCTCAAGTTCATGCGTTGTTGGTCATCCGGAAAAACTCGCAACCCAGCGATCTTCTCAGCGATATAGTCGGCATCCTGTTCTCTGTCGCCTTTTTCAACTCCCAGCAACACTACGAGGCCTGTACCAATCGAACCAACACAATGTTCGGCCACGCTTACGGACGCTTCGGAAACGCGTTGTACCACTGCACGCATGAAACTCGCCTATTGAGATACTTCACTCCCCTCCCCTGCCCTACTGCACAACTTGCTTTACGACGCGGTGGTTATTGGACGAAGTAGGTGACCCTGTTAATGGTATAGACTACATTGTAGTTGACATAACGTGCGACTTTTCCACCCAAGTTTGAGTTCTAGAAGATGCCTTTTCAATTTACCTGTCCTTATTGCTTCAAGAAGACACTGGTGCTCGAAGTGCTAGCTGGTCAAAAGGGACCATGCGTGGGTTGTGGAAAGATGATTACTGTACCAGAGCCGCCCAACAAACAGCCCGATGCTGCTGCGCCGATCGGTTCAACTTTCGTACCCACAAATCAGCTGAAGGCGAGCTCCGAATTCAAGATGTTCGCGCTTCGCACGGGAGGGCTAACGCTGGGTATCATCATTTTTTCGGCAGTCATGCTCTTTGGCCTCTGGCCAACCTTCAAAGGGCTAAAGGCGCGTCGCGATGCAATCGCCTGCATGAGCAATTTGCAACGCATCGCTAGAGCGCTCAACGCCTACGCCGCTGACCATGGAACCTATCCAACTCCCGTGGTAACGGACGCGGCGGGCAAACCGCTGTATAGTTGGCGAGTCCTACTGCTGCCCTACCTTGGGGAAGCGAGTTTGCATGCGAACTTTAAACTCAATGAGGCATGGGATTCAGCAGCTAACGCACCCCTGATTGCGCAGTGTCCAAACGTGTATATCAGTCCTGGCAGCGGTGCGAGTAGCTCCCAAGCAAATTATGTGTTGATCACAGGTGCCGGAACTCTGTTCCCCAAAACAGGTCCGCTGAAACCGGCCCAGATTTCCGATGGGCTCGATCGAACGTTACTCGTGGTTGAAACAGATAATTTGATGAACGATTGGTCGAAGCCGTTTGATATCGATATTTCCAAAATGAATTCGCGCATCGGCGCGCCAGGTCCCGACACGATCGGTGGCACACACGCCGATGGCGCAGCGGCAGTTTTTGCAAATGGGGAACCAGCTTGGTTGTCCGTTGATTTGCCGGCTGCAATTGTTGATGCAAGCATCACGCCCAATGGCAACGAATCGATTCCATTCGATCCCGAGCTATTTAAGATTCGCTAGGTGCGTTTGAAAAGGGGCCTTTGGGCGGTTTGAAGAGGGTCAGCCCCCTTTTTCATCCCTACTAGTTATACGCCAAACTTGCGATGCTTGCCTTGTACGCGATAGGGCAAACCTTGGATACGAATGAATCCTTCGGCATCATCTTGGTTGTAGGTTCCACCGGCTTCCATCGTGGCGATGCCTTCGTCGTACAGACTATTCGGGCTGCTCCGTTTAACTGCGATCACGTTGCCTTTGTAAAGTCTCAAGGTCGCGTCACCCGTGACGACTTCATGGCTCTTGCGAATAAAGGCAGTCAGAGCATCAAACTTGGCTGAGTACCAGTAACCGTAGTAAACCAATTCGGCAATCACTGGGCTGAGCGTATTGCGAAGATGTGTCAAATCGCGGTCGAGCGTTAGTTGTTCGATTTGTGCAGCGGCTTCGTACAACAGCGTCATGCCCGGTGCTTCATACACTCCCCTGCTCTTCATACCCACAAATCGATTTTCAATCATGTCGATGCGGCCTATTCCATTGCGACCGCCGATTTTGTTTAAAGACTCGACAATTTCCAGCGCCGAACAGTTCTTCCCGTTTACCGTTGTGGGCACGCCACGTTCGAAACCGATGGAAACTTCTTCAGGTTTGTCAGGCGCCTCTTGCGGGCTGCAGGTCATGGTGAAGTCAACCAAGTCGACACCACACACATCGAGCTTTTCTAACTCGCCAGCTTCATAACTGATATGCAGCACATTTTCATCGGAGCTATACGGCTTCTTCGCCGACGCCTTGATGGGTATATTCTTTTTTTCGCAGAAATTGATCATTTCGGTTCGACCTGGAAATGAATCTCGCCACTCTTTGGTGCGCCAAGGCGCATAAACTCGGATGTCGGGTCGCAATGCTTCTGCGGCTAACTGAAAACGACATTGATCGTTTCCCTTACCTGTCGCGCCGTGAACATAAATTTCTGCGCCGACTTCTGCAGCTACGTCGAGGCAAACCTTGGAAATTAATGGGCGCGCGATACTGGTGCCCATCAAATAGGGTCCCTCGTATTTGGCTTGCCACATTAAGACAGGAAATGCAAAATCGCGGCAAAGTTCTTCGCGAGCATCAATCATGCGCACGCTTTTAGCACCAGCCTTGATCGCTTTGTCATGCATTTGCTTACGATCTTCGCCTGGTTGGCCAAGGTCGACGTACACGGCGTGCACTTCATGGCCGCGCTCGATCAACCAGCCCAACATGGTCGAAGTATCTAGACCGCCCGAATAAGCCAAAACTGAGACCGGCATGCTCGAAAACCTTTTGCAAATGCACCCTTTACTCTGCCTGAGACAACTTTTAGAAATTGTCGACAAAGCTGGCAGGTTGGCAACGGGACTGAAAATCGGAGGATACCATTTGTACAATGACGATATTCGTGGCCGACGCTGCCTGCCTTTTTAGTGGGGCGCTTCTGCCGGTTGCGCTCGCGTGCGCTCGGCAAGCGTGACGCACCCAAAACAATAGTTGCCAGAAAATCGGTGCGATTCAATAAAATCTAGAATTCTCCCTTGAGGGTATTTGGGTGGATAGCGACTCTCAAATTGAAATCGATGTGTGGATCGCTCAAGCAAAACGCGGTTCGATCGGGTGGAGCGAACTGGCGGAGCGGTTGCTGGCGCTGGAGCATCCTCGTGCGCAACAGCATCAGCCTGACGTGGATCGCGCGCGCCGATGCGGTTTTGGCGAAGTGATTTTTGGTGCGAGCAAATCTCCCGCGTCGATCATGCAAATCGCCAAACGCCTGCTGTCGGCCGGCCAAGCGGAAGTGCTTGTCACGCGCACGAATACCGAGCAAGCGCGCTGGCAGTTCGGTCATTTCTCAAATTGTCGATACGATGCGATCGGACGCACATTGCGAATTGCGAATTCGGTGATTGCCGCCGTGCAACCCCTCCCCTGCCCTGCCCCGCTGCCGATCACCGTCGTGACAGCGGGAAGTACGGACTTGCCCGTCGCGCGCGAAGCAATGGAAACGTTGCGCTGGATGGGTGTCGACGCGGAACTAGTTTGCGATGTCGGTGTCGCCGGTCCTTATCGTTTGCTTGGACACCTTGCTCGCCTGCGCAAGAGTGCTGCCTTGGTAGTCGTGGCTGGTATGGAGGGCGCGCTGGCAAGCGTAATCGGTGGATTGGTCCCCTGCCCTATCATTGCGGTACCTACCAGTGTTGGCTATGGAGCGAATTTTGAGGGCATCACTACGCTCCTGAGTATGATGAGCAGTTGCGCTGCGGGGGTCACCGTAGTTAATATTGACGCGGGCTTCAAAGGCGGCTACGTAGCAGGCTTGATCGCCCACCAACACTCGCGATGACTTCGGGTCGTAGGGTGGGTTTTCGGGTCGTAGGGTGGGTTGAGGCACGAAACCCACCAAGACTACTTGTCTGATTACTTGCCTGATGTTGATTGGTGGTTTTTGTGCCTCAACCACCCTACGGTTTGGGCGGAAATCGCAGCTGACCGCCACTCGTGCCCTGCAAATGCTTTACAGTCGCCTGTCGCGCAGTTAAATTGCTTCTAAACTTAAATTCGGTAAAGGCTTACGGCACACATGGCGCATTCGAAAAGCCCTCCAGTTCCACCATCCACCATGATCGCGGTAACCAATAACGAACTGATGTGAGAACGAATTGAAAGTGCCCACTCAGAAAGACGATTCAGAAACCGAGGCTACACGGGTCGCAATGGAGGTTGGTGCTCGCCGCAAGGCTGGCGAGGTCTTGACGGATGAGCAAGCCTTGAAGGACCACCCAGAGCTGCGAACCCAGTTGCAGGTTCAATTGGAGCGTCTCAGTCGACTTGAGCCCGCGCGTCATCACCTCGAGGCTGATGAGCCACTGGGTGATCTTGTCCCAACACGAGAACTACCAGCCGACAGTGACGTGTTCGGATCCTCAGTCGGCGTTCGATTGACAGTCGAAGAACTAACTCGCAATGCGGATGTTAAAGGCACTGTAGTTGCTGGCGATTCTGTCACCAAACCAGAACTGCCCGAACTGCCCGTTACTCCGCTTTATCGCCCAACAGTCCGCGCACCGATGGCAATCGTCAAGCTCTTTCACGATGGTGTTACTACTTTCACGTCCTATCCAATTTTCGCGGATCGCTTTCGTATTGGTCGCATTGATGGCGACTTGGTTGTTCTTCATGATTCTTGGATGTCGGGACGTCATGCGGAAATTCAGCGGCGGCGTGTCGGTGATTGTTATGATTGGTTCTTGGTCGACCAAAAGAGTACGAACGGCTCCTTCGTACGTAGCGACTCGACGGTCCTAAAGAACAATGATGAGCTGTTTCTAGGTCAAGAAAGGTATCGCTTCAGCACTCAGAATGGCCGTCCCGGTCTGATCCATGCCACCAAAGGCATTGGCCAGCAATGGTGGTTTCGGGGACGAAAAGAAATCATCGGTCGTAAGCCACCGTGTGGTCTATCTTCATTTGCTACCGA
>JANLQO010000028.1:0-18024 GCA_031367855.1 Planctomycetia bacterium
CTGAGTTTCGCAATTCGCCTCGATTCGGTCAACGCCGACCGCGAGGATTCAGTGTTCGCCGCAAAATCCAAGCGGCTGTGATTCAGAAGTGGCCGGGATTGGAAGATCCGCAGAATTGGTCAGAGGCCGACATCCTACAGCCTGAGAACCAGCCAGAGTTTTTGCTCCAGTTGGAGCAATTGGACGGCTATGCGGAGTTTCTGAAAAGTAACGAAGAACGTACCAAATCGCGTGCAGAGTCACTTCAAGCGGAATTGAAACAGGTGAAATTTCGGCGGCTGGTGCAGCAGCTGGAAAATGTCATCTTGGCTCGGAATATCTCTCTGATTGCTTCCCCTGAGGTGCTTGAACGCTATCGCAAAGTCGTCTCGGCTGAGGAAGGGCTGCTCGGAAATTAGCTGGTCGTTTTGGCCACGGCGCGGTCACGCTTATTCAGCGTGACCCGCCGAAAGCAACAGTTCGTTCTACCAGGGTTTAATTTTCCACCCAACGTAGAAGCCCATGGCAAATATCATGAGCCCAGCCATTTGTGGCCGCTTTTTGCAATAATCATGCACGGAGCTGACAACGTCTTCAATGAGTGTTTGGAAATCTTCCCGCACGTCATTGCCTTGGCGGAACGGTTGATCCTTGGACGAAGGTGTCATAGAGGCTTGCTTCGATTCGGACGACCGTGTGGATGCAGAGGACATGGTATGGATTTCTTTCTATTGGGAATGGGAGGACCGAAATATGGTTTTCAACCAAACTACGTTGTGTTTGAATTCTGCCGCAGAGCGGCTAAATGGTTGTGCAGCCGCTCCTAGGTAGCGGACGGCTATCATGGTCGCAATGGTTGATATCGCGACCGCTAGCATACTTACTATCAACTGTGCGAGCTCCGAGGATAGCCCCGAGTATCGCGCAACAAAGCCGGCAATTGCGAAAAATAATATGGGCAGCGAGGCGAGGAGTACGACGCCGCTGACTGCGATGACCGTGATCGGCCGTACGGCCATACGTATAGCATCCGCTGCATCCGCCTTTGCCAGCTGAACTTGCAGTTCAGTGAGTTCGATTAAGTCGCCGGTGACCTCTGCCGCTTGGCCAAAAAACCCCCGCACTGGACTGGTATGTGTCCGACCGTTCACCTGTTCCGTCTTGATGTCAACCATCCGACTAATCCTCCGACCGCAAGGCCAACTAAAAGAAACGTTCCAGGATGAGCGAGTATGACTTTTCTTAACTCGTCGGCCGCGGCAAACCGCGCAACTGGCTGTTGGTCACCGGGGATAGGTGGTTTCGGAACTGTCGTTCGACCGTTGCTGGGCATGAGTCGATTGATTGGCGCCATGAGCCTGACCTCCAAGTTGTTTCTTTATATATTCCGTAACCCACTGTCGCCCGACTGATGCTGCCAGCCCGCCGACTAGCGACAGCAGCCCCATCGAAGATGACTGTGGTCTGGTAATTGAGGCTTGATGTGCTACCGCAACGGGTAAAGGTTGATTTGGAACAGCCTTCCCTGCCACAGCTCGCACGATCGAATACCCAACAACGGCTGACGCAATTGCGGACAGTACGGGTTGAGCCCTAACATGCTCGCGCCAATCGGTTACCCGTTCAGCTTGAGCATGTAGTTGATTCACGTCCCTTTGGCCGGTTGATCGCAGTTCTCGCATGCGACTGATAATCACCGAACTATCGTCATGGTTGGCACTCATGTTCAGCGTCGCTTGCTGGCCAGTGACAATCCAACAACCAAGCCCGTCAACACGCCGCAACCTAATGCGATGGCGACAGATTCGAGCGGACGATTTGAGACAGTCTTCACGGTATTGTCATAACCGCGCGCCGCTACATCGCTTAGCTGCTCGTATCCGCGCTGCGCGGCGTCAGACAACTGCTCATAGTTATCGCGCACCACTTCGGCGGCATGACTAGCATACTGGGTCGCAGTGTCGCTGACCTTCTGCATAACGTCCTTGGACGCCCCTGATGCATCCGTTAGAAACGCTTCAACCCATTCACGACTTTGACCCGATTTACGCTGGACCAAGCCGATTAGTTTGTCCAAATTGCCCTCAACGCCGGTGAGTTCGTCTCCAGTGATCTGGCCGAATTTCTCTTTCACCGCGCCGACGATCGTCTTCCAATTTCCTTGAGCATGCTCTTTCGTAATCATTCTCTCACTCCTTAGGGTATTGCATGGTACGGTTGAATTTAACCGACGTATGGGTATCAAAAGCAAGTCAGATGCCAAAACCGCAGCAGCGGAAAAAAAACCGCAAAAGATCGTTTACTTCTGCTCCGAGGACTCGCACGTTGACTGTCTGAGACGCACGCTGCGAGAAAAACAACCAACCGCTTCAGAAATGGCTAGACAAACGTCAGACATTCAATCCTAGGCCACGATTTAATGGAGCAATAGTGGAATGCCCAGCATACGAACGGATCGCCTGAATTGAGTCCGCCCGATACTCCGAATGAGTCTAGTGGGGCGTGTCTGCCGTATGCGACCTACTGATCCGCGACGTAACGGAACAGTTGTAGAGAGCAGAGCAATTATCGAATTGCTCATGGAGAAAAAAACGATTGTGGCAATCGTTCAACACAAAACCGGTCAAGCACTAGCCTGGTCAAGCACTAACGGAGTTCGGGCAGCACAATTGTATCGTTTACAAACTTGCCGATAAAATCGCGAAGTGCGCGCTCCTGTTCGGCGGTGGAATCATCCGCTGCCTGCTGAACTCGTTGATCGGCAGTCGCTTTAAAAAACTGCGGCACTTTTACATTGAGCGTCTGATCAATCGACAGCTCCACTTTGGTGACGCCTTCGAACTTCGATGCATGAAGCCGCGTTGAATAAGCCTTCAAGTTGCCAGCGGGTCCTGTTGCTTGGCTACGCACATCGATCTCGTTCGGTTGAATATCGATGTGTTGATTTAAAGTCAACTGTGTAGCGCCTACGTCAGGATTTTCCAGGCTGACTGTGATCTGTTTAGAAGCAGCTAAATCCGCCTTCGCTTTTCCTAGAATTGCATTGAGAATGGGGCGATCCTGACGCGGTATGTCGATCGATACATCATTTACTTTTTCCTCAAGCAGCTTCATTCCTGAGTGTGCGACGATAGCCTCAGTAGCATTCTTGCGGACCATGATTTGTCGGAACTTATCAAAGTCGACGTGCATGATGAAATCGCGGCGACTCGAACCTGTGGCGATATGCTCAACTGACCACATGCCCCAGCCCAGCAGGCCAACCGCTATCAGTGCGGCAACGACCAGCGCGAGCCAAACGGAGGCGTTGCGCGTTTTTTTTCTTGCATTGGAACTCATCGTGATCAAACTTTCTTGGATTTTTAGCGAAGCCGGGATGTGAAGGTGCGTTATAGTTCTTCATGGCTTGGAATCGTCACCTCTTGGCTTGCAGTAGCTAGATCTTTGTCCAACTCGTAGAGATTCGAGTCATCATTAGGGCGGCCGGCCGACAGGAAATATTTGTCGAGTAACTGTTTAATCAGCGTCTCTTCTTCAATTTGTTCTTGCACAAACCATTGGCCAAAGTTGAAGGTTGCCCAGTCGCGTTCCTCTAATGCCAAACTGACGATTTTGTCGATCGCCTTTGAATTATCGATCTCATGTTGAAGTGCCATTTCTAAACAATCTTTGACTCCTTTGGGGTTCGGCGGTGGAGCGCCGATCGCTTGGATTTTTGCTTCGCCGCCGCGATTGTTGATGTATTTCAGAAACTTAAACATGTGCTTGCGTTCCTCGTTCATGTGCTTGTAGAGAAACTCAGCGATTCCCGGGTATCCGTTCACCTCCGCCCACGAAGCGTAGGAAAGGTAGACTTGAGCCTGAAAGGCTTCAGACGTCATTTGGTCATTGAGCGCTTTTTCCATTTTTTCCGAAATGCGTTTTGAAGCCACGTTGTTTTTCCAAATTGTGCGGCGTTGAAGAATCGAATAGCAGGTTTGCAAATTTGATTTTCTGAAGATCTGTGCCAGCCCCTAACAAATACTGCGAAAGCAAATGCGGTGCCACCTGCAGCTCGCTCGAGCTGAGCAGACTCGCGTCAGACAAGTGGAAGCTAGGCAAGCAGTCTGCACGCAAATCGCGCATTGTCGTGTCCAGCGGTGGTATCGAAGGCGACGAAACCACGTGTTCCGCGAGGGACGGAAGAACGCCAAAAGCGGTCCATCGCTTACCGCATGGGCGACGCCCCACGTGTTCGGCCGAGATACACTTTGATGCAGGCTTTGGGGTATCGCAGTTTTCATTCCATTTCGGCTGCGCAGCTGGCGTTGGGCTTGGATATACTGGGGTGATTGTCGGGGGTGGTAGGCATCGATTGGCGAGCACTTGGAGTATAGGATTTTGAAACGCTTGCGCTGGATTGGCTGTATGCTGTTTGGCAGCCTACTGGCGGGGAGTAGTAGCGTTGCTGGTTCTGAAGACCTCGAAGCCTTCTTCGAGGTGAAAATTCGTCCCGTTTTGGTTGCGGTTTGCCTGCGATGTCATGGCGAGAGCAAGTCGTCTGCGGGTTTGCGGATCGATTCTCGCGAAGCGCTGGTTTTGGGTGGAGAATCGGGCGCCGCAATTGTGCCTGGTAGGCCCGATGAGAGCTTGCTGATGCGCGCGATTGCTCGGCATGAGAGCGTCTCCGCTATGCCGCCCGAGCAAGAGCAAGCTCTGCGGCCTGAGCAAGTCGCACACTTCTCAGAATGGATTCAAACGGGTGCAGTCTGGCCAGCCAAGACCGCAGCATTCGCAACGGACAAGCACTGGGCATTCGAGCCCATTAATCGGCCTGCGCTTCCCAATGTCCGCGATGTTTCGTGGGTAACCAATGAACTTGATTGTTTCATTAGATTTAAACAAGAAGCCCTGGATCTAATCCCTGCCCCGCAAGCTGATAAACGCAGTCTGATTCGTCGGATCACCTTTGACCTAACCGGGCTTCCTCCATCACCGGACGAGATCCAGGAGTTTCTAGATGATGCTTCCCCGGCGGCTTACGAACAGTTAGTTGATCGGTTGTTGTCCTCGCCCAACTACGGCCAGCGATGGGGTCGGCATTGGTTGGACGTCGTACGCTATGCCGATGCCCGCGATCTGATTCAATTGCCTATTGAAAGCGATTTTCGGGAAGCTTGGCGGTATCGCGACTGGGTCGTATCCGCATGGAATCGCGATTTACCTTACGACGAATTTATCACACAGCAACTAGCGGGCGACCTGCAGCAGCCTGCGGATCCGAGCGAGATCGATGCCGAAGCGCTGGTGGCCACTGGGATGCTTGCGATAGCGGATTTTGTTCCCGGAGATGTCGACAAGCAGCAGATGATTGCCGACTATGTGAACGACGAAATTGACGTGGTGGGGCGAGCCTTTTTGGGGCTAACTTTGGCTTGCGCACGTTGCCATGATCATAAGTTTGATCCAATTTCCATCGAAGACTATTATGCCCTAGCGGGTATTTTTTTCAGCACTCGCGTTATTCCAAGCCCGGTTCTAGGCAACACTCCCTTAGTCCGCGTGCCGCTACTTACCGCGACCGAGGTCCAAGCGATCCTTAGGCAAACGCAGCTGGATAAACAGCGATTGGCTGAATTGTCGCAGGCTGAACAGACGGCCATTGATCTCGAATTTCTAAAGCAGCTAGAAAGTCAAATAGCGACGGTAGCATCTCGAGACCTCCTTGTTGCGGCCGAATACTTGAATTTGCGTGACGAGTCGAGTCCGGTGACTCTGGCGGAGTTCGCTACTGCTCGCCAACAGGATGCAGCAGCGCTGGAACGCTGGTTAAAATTTCTGAAACAAGAACCCGCTATCACGGTGTTGTCGCGTTTAGTGGCGGAGAAAGATCCAGTTTCGCGCACACGACAGTCCGAAGACATCGCGAACAGGTTGGCCTTGGTCAGAGCCAATCGAAGCGAACAAACTGCGTACCATGCCGCCGTGCAGTTTCGCGCCGACGATCCACGTATCACACTGGACACAGCGGGGCAGGTCGCCGTGTGGCCGGATCGCGCAGCCTTGGCGGAAGATGCGCAGCCACCCGCTGGTCTGCACGGGCCGAAATTAACAACGCAACTGATTCACGGGAACAGCCTGCCCGTGCTTCGATTTGATGGCGAGGCGGTACTGCAATCGGAGCGGCTGGTCCCGTCCATTGGCTCAATGTTTGTCGTTTTCCGGCCGGCTGCGGATATTCCCAGCGGAGCGCGGATCATCGGTTGGGAAGATGCAGCGGTCGGTCAGCACGGAATTGGCTTGATGCCAAGTGCGGCTGGCGGTCTGCACGCCATTCTGCGTCGCAGCGGTGCCAACGGGGACATTGTCGCGCCGCCTCCGGCTCGCAACGAATTTCAGTTGATCAGCCTTACGTGGGATGCGCGCGGATCGACACTTTATCGCAGCGGAGAATTGATTGGGACGAACAAGTCGATCGATGCGGTCTCGTCCGATCCAGCGATTTCCGCCTTGCGGATTGGGGAAGCGGGTTCAGGAGGTGGGCCACGGTTTCGTGGCGATCTTTGCGAGCTGCGTGTGTATGTCGGCACGATCGATGATGCAACTCGAGTACGCGTCGAGGACGAACTGCGGAATCGATGGTTCAAAGTCGAGCCAGTGTCCGAAACGAGTGCCGAACCATTGTCCCCAATGATTCTAGACAGTGCAAAACCATCATCCTCAACGGTTCCGCAATTATCATTCAATCCTCGTCGTACCACAGAGGACAATGGTTCTACAATCGACAATGGTGCGACGATAATTGAGGATCTGTATCATGAGTTGCTCTCGCCTCGCAGTCCTTACTGGGTGCACGCGGCAGATCGCCTCAACTCCCTGTCATTGGAAGCACGGAATCGCCTGGTCGCGCGGCGGGAAGAGCTTGAGTTACTTAAGAAGAAACCCGCAGCCGAAATTCCACAGGCAGTCGTGGTGCAAGATGGAGGCCCAGTAGGAACTAAGCACGAAGGTTTTCAGGATGCTGTGGTCTACTTGCGCGGTAACCCAGCGACTCCTGGCGAGCGGGTTCCGCGTGGCGTTCCTGGCATGCTCGCAGGATCGGATTCAACGCCCATTACTACACCGCCCATCACGTCGGGTAGCGGTCGCCGTGAGCTCGCGCAATGGCTCACCCATCCTAGTAATCCGCTGACAGCACGAGTGCTGGTTAATCGCCTTTGGCAGCACCATTTCGGAGAGGGTTTGGTTCGGACATCGACCAATTTTGGTTTGAGAGGCGAACGTCCCAGTCATCCGGAATTGCTCGATCATTTGGCGGGCCGGTTGCTTGATTCCGGGTGGTCGATCAAGGCGATTCAACGAGAGATTGTTTTATCGAGCGTCTACCAGCAGAGTTCACATGCGTCCGCAGCGACGCGTGAGACGGATCCCGAAAACCGTTGGTTAGCGCGCATGCCTCGACGACGTTTGGAATCCGAGGCGATACGTGATTCCCTGTTGGCGGTCTCGGGGCAACTGGATAGATCAGCCGGCGGGCCAGGTTTTCTTGACGCCAAAATGCCGCAACGGTCACTGTATTTAATGTCGACGCGGACTGGTTCGAAAACGGCCGATTTCAATTCGCTTTTCGACGGCCCCGCTGGCGGAGGAATCATCGAACGACGGACTCAGTCGATTGTTGCTCCCCAAGCGTTGTATTTGTTGAACGATTCTTTGCTCGACGAGGTTTCGGCAGCACTGGCAAGGCGTGTCTCTCGCGAGGTCGATTCTGGTAGACTTGAGCAGCGGATTACGCGATTGTACGAACTTGCCCTCGCGCGCCCACCATCCGCTGCCGAGATCGAAATCGGTCGACAGCTTGTTTCTGACCCCAATGTGGGTGATGCTTGGACGCGCTATTGCCGCGTCATCCTTTGCACCAATGAGTTCATCTATGTCGATTAAGCTGAATCGTCGCGAAGTCTTGAACCGCAGCGGAACTGGGTTTGCTGCTGTAGCATTATCCGCGCTGCTCGCAGCGGAAGCTTCCGCATCCGAACCAGCTTTAGCAATTCGCACACCGCACCTACCTGCCCGTGCCAAGCGTGTCATCTTTCTCTTTATGCCGGGCGGCCCTTCGCAAGTGGATACTTTTGATCCTAAACCACAGTTGACCCTATCCGATGGTCAGTTGTCGCCTAAGTTGTACCTTGGCCAGCAACGCAAGCTGCTCGCGTCTCCGTGGAAGTTTCGCAAACACGGACAATGCGGCTTGGAGGTGAGCGAACTCTTTCCGCACACCGCCAACTGCGTCGACGATTTGTGTGTCATTCGTTCCATGGTCACTGACGATCCGAATCATCCAGGGGGTTGTTTGTTGATGAACACTGGGGAACGAGTTTTCTCGCGACCCAGCCTTGGTTCTTGGGTGACCTATGGCCTGGGCACCGAAAATCAGAATCTACCAGGGTTCATTGCGATTGGCCCAGGTCCGATCATCGAAGGGGCGCGGCAGTACGGTTCAAGCTTTCTGCCGGCTACCTATCAAGGAACATTTGTCTCGGACCTCAAACAACCGCTACGCAATCTCGAGAGTTCGCAGGTTCCACGCCAACGTCAGCGTGTCGAGATCGACGCGCTCACGCGATTGAACGCCTTGCATTGCGAGTCGCGAGCGGATGATGACCGGCTAAACGCACGGATAGGATCCTTCGAGCTGGCTTTTCGGATGCAAGCCGAAGCTCCCGAGGCGTTCGATATTTCGAGAGAGCCGCGCACCATTGAAACTCTGTATGGGCTGGACGATCCGAAGACGGAAATGTTTGGCCGTCAATGTCTCTTGGCCAGGCGGCTGGTGGAACGCGGAGTGCGATTCGTGCAACTTTATCACACGACGGACGGCTTTCAGCCTTGGGATCAACACGGCGGACTGAAAGCCGGACATGAGAAAAATGCACTTGCCACCGATCTGCCAATTGCGGGGTTGCTACACGATTTGAGAGCACGCGGATTGCTCGACGAAACTCTCGTGATTTGGGGTGGGGAATTCGGTCGCACTCCAACGGCCGAAGGCAAGGATGGCCGTGATCATCATCCCTATGGATTTAGCATGTGGCTGGCCGGCGGTGGTGTCCGAGGCGGGATGGTTCACGGAGCCACGGATGAGTTCGGATGGGACGCCATTGAGGGACGAGTCCATGTCCACGATCTGCATGCCACGATTTTGCACTTGCTTGGATTGGATCACCAGCGGCTGACTTACAACTACGCAGGCCGCGATTTCCGTCTAACCGACGTTTATGGCCAAGTCGTTCGCGAGGTGCTTGCGTAACATCTCACTTCGTAGCTGGCTTCGCCAGAAGCCGGGTCGCGGACAAACGATGTTTTGAATTTGAAGACAGGGCCGCTTTGCTGCCCTTTTACTGGACAACTCGCAATTTTGTGCTATATTTAAGACTAGCGCTTGGGCGTAGCCTCGGTAGCTCCACCTCGATTGAGGTGATTATTCGGCCTCTTCTCTGTTCCGGCCCCGCTGACCGTCATCCGACGAGCAGCGGGGCTTTTTTTGTTTAGCTATCTTCGTTGAGCTGGAAACGGGACAGGATTGCCCGCGCAAGCACTGACATTGCCCGTCTGGCACAGCTACCATATTGCTTGCGGAAATTTCCGCATTGGGGTGAAATTCGAGGAGTGTGTTTCCATGGATCGCGAAATTCGCAGGCTTCTGTCGGCAGTGCGGGCACGTCAACGTCAGGTACGAGGCGTTGATGGGTTGGTTCACGGTGCCGTGATCGGAGCTTCTGCGGGAATTGCCCTCGAGATCGCGGCCAGGTGCGGTGCACCGGTTGCAGATTGGATGGGTTGGCTGGTTCTCCTCGGTTGCACATTGATGAGCGGCATCATCGGTTGGTTGTTGCCGGTCAGCTGGGCTTGCAGCGCGCACGTTGTCGACCACCACTATCGCTTGAAAGACAAAGCCGCGTCCGCCCTGGACTTCGCGTCGCGTAACTCCACCGAACCCCTGATGCAGTTACAGATTGCCGACACGATCCGAGTTTTGCAAAAAATTGACGCGAAGGCAGTGATGCCGTACCGATCACCTAAGCTGATGCCGGCAGCGGTGGGTTTGTGTGCATTACTCATCGCTTTGCCTTTTATAACTCGTGGAACCCCAGTTGTAGTATCAGGGGTAGATACTGTAGTCCAACAAATCGTCAATGACCAAGCCAGTACGCTGGATGAAACTATGGTGGCAGAGCTACGAGCGTTGGCTGAAGAAACGCAAGCGCCGGAGCTGAAAGAGTTGTTCGCAGAGATCGAACGACTCGTCGAGACGATGAAGAGTCCGGAAGTTGATCGGCGCGAGGCGCTGGCGACGCTTTCCGAGATGCAACAGAACCTGGCTGAGGCGATAAAACAATTTAGTGCCGATAGGACCGACGCGGATCTGAAAGAGTTGGCTACGGCACTTGAATCGGCTGAGTCGATGCAAGCGATCGCGGAAGCGTTGAAGGACAGCAAGTACGACCAAGCCGCCGAACAGCTTGAAAGGATCGACGCCAGCAGTTTGACTCGCAAAGAGCGCGAAGCCGTGGCTGCGAACCTCAGCAAATTCCGGGAGAACTTGGGCGAGGGCCAACAAGGCGAGTTGTCCGAGAGCGCTCAGGAGATGCAGGAAGGGCTCGAGCAGGAAAACCAGTCGCAATTTATGGAGGGCGCACTCAATGCCGCCAGCGTCTGCAAGCAACAGGGCTTGAAAAAATCGATTAACCATAACTTGAGCTGCCAATTGAATCGTTTGGCTGAGTGCAAGAGCCAATATCTAGCACAATACAATGCTGCAGGCGGTGCACTTAGAAAGAGTACGCAAGATTCGAACAAAATTGGCAAAGCTGCGTCGAACAAGCCGCTGGGTGCAGAAGCCACCAAGTTGGACTCTAAGCGCCGCGAAGAGAATCTTACGGGCATGCAAGGCGAAGGTGATTCCGAGCGCGAGACGACTCAATCGCCTGAAGGTGAACAAGACGCTGCCCGAAGCTATCAGGCTAAGTACACAGAGTTCCGCAAGCAGATGGAAGCGGTGATTGATAGCGAACCGCTTCCTCTCGGTCACCGTGAAACGGTTCGCAAGTATTTTGAATCGATTCGTCCGGCCAACGGCGATGTGTCGATCAAGCTACCTTGATTTACCGACTCCACCGGCCATAGCCGAACTCTCCGCATCACCCAGCAGTCTGCCAAACCGTCTCGACGTTGCCAATTGGTCGCTAGCGGAATAGTTCGACGGTGCGGTCGGCTGGTCATCGGTTGATTTTGATCCACTTGTCGAGTCTCTCGCGTGTGCCGGGGACGACGCGGCAGGCGTTGGTTTGATAAATCTTCGTAAGCACTTCGTCGGGCAAATAAACTCCGCAGATGCGCCATAAGCCTTGGGGTGGAAACGGTTTTTCTGAATAGGGAAAATACTGATCGCGAGTTTCTAGGAAACGCCAATAACATTGATATCGAGGCTCGGGCCAGGGCCCGTCGGTACCGAATAAGATGCGGTCTTGATAACGGATCAAGAAATCGCGAGCGCTATAAGGTTGGCGACCGAGTTCACTGATGCGCGAGGCGATCTCAACGTAGACATTCGGGTAGTCGTCAAGCAACATGCCGGTTTCCACCAGATCTTCGCCGTCATTGCCCAGATGTGCGGCGATGAAAGTGGTTTTCGGGTGACGCTTGAAGAGAGCGTTCCGGGCGGCGTGAAGCGCGGCGCGCGGTGGGAACTTGTCGGACGGAAAATGCCAATCGGGGTGGCGCGACAGTTCCTCATAACGTTCGTTTTCGGGTGTGAGGGGCTCAAAAAATGCGCTCGGATCGGCTGTGTGCATAATGACTGGCAATCCAAGTCGGCCGCAGGCTTCCCAAATCGGATCGAAACGCGAATCGTCAATAGCTATCAAACTACCATCCGGATTGCGATAACTTAGTCCGAACAACTTGAACAGCTTCAAGCCACTTACGCCACGCTGTCGAGCGTCCTCGAGTGCCAGCACGGTTCGATGCGCGAAATCTGATTTGTGGCAGGCCCAAGTGGCGCGATTGTCCGCCTCGCCATCGCCTTGCCAATCGATATTTGCGAAAATTGCAAAGCGGTCACGATACCTGGTCCAGAGGAACTGCATGTGTTCGTCGAGCGTCGGACCGAGCAGGCCATCAAGACTGACGCTGATGGCTATCTGTTGCCGATCCATCAGCTTGACGAACTCGTCCAACTGCTGCGGATCGTGACGCATTTTGACACGGAAGTGCGAATGGATGTCTACGACTGGAAACTTCGCATGCTTCAAGTCGGTGACCGGGACCTTGAGACGAGGAACGGGCACGAAATCACCGAGTTTCAAATCAGCGATTGCGGGCTGAGGCTCAGATGAAGGGGCGGGTGGTTGCGCTAGCGCTTGCCGCGAAACGATCAGCCCGCTAAGAATTAATGTCAGCCAACTGAAAGTTCGCAAGGGTCGGTTCTCTTGAGTTGCTGTGGGGCACTGGCATCACCAGCGAATCGAAGTAGGTAAGTGGACAAGCTGATAAGCGTTTTAACACAGACAATTCCCGAGCGACGCAGGCCGCAGTAAAATGCACTTAGCCACCCACTGTAGGATACACCGACCAGCGATCCTTGCCATGTGTCCATGGACCAGCATTTCGTAATCTGATACGGAAACTAGGTACAAGTGCGACGTTGGGTACTTTTGTTTTTCGAAATGAGGTTAGAATTCTAGGCAAGCCAAAATGAAGCGATCCCTTTCTAACCAAAGCTAGATGGTACCCGGCACGCATGAGTTCTGACTACACGCAGCAACAGACGCTCGGCGAATTACAGCAAGCCGAGGAGCTTAGCCTTCAATTGAAGGTCCCACCGGCTGAGGTGCCTGGATATCGCATTGAACGGTTGCTTGGACAAGGGGCGTTCGGCCAAGTTTGGTTGGGCCGCGATTTGAACACCGGGCGGCAAGTTGCGGTGAAATTCTACCTGCATCGAAGCGGCGTGAATTGGTCACTGCTCAGCCGCGAAGTCAAGCACTTGGTCAATATGTCGACCGGACGACATATCGTGCAAGTTCTGGGCGTTGGCTGGGAAGCGGAACCGCCTTACTATGTCATGGAGTTTCTTGAGAACGGTTCGATCGAAGATCTGGTGCGTGCCCGCGGCGCGCTGGGTATCGCAGAGTCAGTAGCTCTGTTTCGCGAGATTGCTGAAGGCTTGAACTATGCGCACGGGAAAGGTGTCTTGCACTGCGATCTAAAGCCAGCCAATGTGTTGCTGGACCATGACTGGCGGCCGCGTCTGGCGGACTTTGGACAAAGTCGCATGTCCCATGAGCAGTCGCCTTCGCTGGGGACGTTATTCTACATGGCGCCTGAGCAGGCAGACTTGACCGCGTCAGTCGATTCCAAATGGGACGTGTATGCGCTCGGCGCGATTCTTTACACCATGATTGTGGGCAGTCCGCCCTATCGTTCGCCTGAAATGGTCGAGCAATTGGATACCGCCGGATCGCTGCCCGAGCGACTGAAGCGATACCGCGATTCGATCAATGACAGTCCTCCGCCGAAGCTGCATTATCGACGACGCGGTGTAGACAAACAGCTTTGTCAAATTGTCGATCAATGCCTTGCCAAACGCCCAGAGGATCGATTCAGCAACGTCCAGCAGGTAATTCAATCGCTACAACGTCGTGATTCAACGAAACTTAAGCGACCGCTTTATTTGTTGGGAATTGTGGCGCCGATCTTCCTGTCGGTGTTGATGATGATGTTTTCGATGCGTAGCACTGGCGTCGCCAAGCAAGACTCGTTGGCCGCTGTACACGAGTGGTCGTTGAAGAGCAATCAATTTGCCGCAATGTTCGCTGCGCGCACCCTCGAAAGTGAAATTGACAAGCTGTTTCGAACGGTCGAGGATGAAGCCAGCCGCTCAGACTTGCGCGACAATTTATTGGCATTAACTGCCGCTGTGGCACCGCAGCTAATTTCAATTGCCAAGGGAGACAACCAGCCGGAACGGGTGGAGGCGCTGACGCAAAAGACTGCCTTCAAAGACTTGGAAACATACCTTGCCCAACGAATCGCTAGGCTAAAGCGTCGCGGCGGCAGTGCGGCTTCCTTCAATAGTTTGTTCGTCACCGACTCGCGAGGAACGAACCTAGCTATCGCATTCAGTGACCCACAAGAGAAATTTTCGCAAAGCCCGGTCGGCCGCAACTTCGCCTATCGCAGTTACTTCAATGGCGAGCGCGAAGATGGGCCGGCAGGTCGATCGACGCCAGCATATTCAGCCACCAAACAACCACACCTGTCTTCGTCCTTCCGAAGTACTTCGACGGGCAAATGGAAAGTTGCCATCAGCGCGCCCATCTGGCCCGATACATCCGAAGACGAAAGCCCCAAAGACGAAAGTGAAGGAGAGCATGCTAAAGTCCAACCCATTGGCGTGTTGGTGTTGACCATAAACCTCGGTGATTTCGATTTGCTGGGCACAACGGAACCACATGACGTCCAATCGCGTTTTGCAGTCTTGGTTGATGGACGCGACGGGGCTCAACGTGGAACACTGTTACAACATCCGGTCCTGAAAGCGCTGGAGTTGCGATTTAAAGAGACCAAAGTTATGGAAACAGTGCCGCAGATCGATGGCCAGCAATTGTCGCAGCTTCAAGAAACTGGTTTGGTGAATTACGCAGACCCTGCCGCGGATTTCCCCGTAGGTGAGAACTTTGCTGGCAATTGGGTGGCGGCGATTCAAAAGGTCCGCTTACCGAGCGATACCAACACCTTGGCAGAAGAACGTCCGAGCGATTTGTGGGTTCTGGTTCAAGAACGTACCAGTTTTGTCGAAGCGCCTGTCACGCAATTGGGAACCCGTCTACAACGCGAAGGCTATGTTGAATTGGCGGCCATCGTCTCGGTGGTCCTGCTCATGTGGTTTTTTGTGATTCGAATTGGCAGAGCAAACCTAACCAAAACAGCGCAGCCAAGTGGCGAAAAGTCGTTACAATATGCCAACTTGAAATCCACTTTGGATCACTAGTGCTTTGCCACCATGACAAAGCACAAGGACAACCGGCAGTGGTGCCGAACGTAAAGCCGCAAGTAGTACGGGATTTCAACTTCCGCTAAGATGGTTATCGTGTTTTTGAAAGAGGTACAGCTGGTGGATTCGCTCGAAGATTCATTGATCAACTATCTTCAACACAAATTTGGGATTCGTCCGAGTCTGGACGACAGCTTGGCGATGCTCGGCGTCGATTCGGTCAGTATGGCGGAGTTGACGTTTGACATCGAGAAGATGTATGGCATCACCGTGGATGACATGATGTCCGTCGACACCGTTGAAAACTTGCTCGATTACATTCGCCAGCGCCAGAGCACACCTGCGGATAAGCACTAGCGAGTGCTTTGTCACACAGATCCTCGGGGTGTCAAGTGGCTGTGGCATAGGCTTCGATCGCGTCCAGCCTGTGTGTGGCCTTGCCGATCCGATTCACCGGCTGAAAGCCTATGCCAGGTATTTATCGCACGATGCTTGGTGCTTCTGCGCCATGCGTTTGATATACTGCAATTGACGAAAGATCAGATAATAATGCGACTGGCTTGTACGCATGAAAAAAAACAACGACTCCCAAGATGTATCGGATCACATTGTCACCTCCATGTCCCTTAGCAGGCGACTCGGGTCGAGCGGAGTCGTCGCCCTGTTCATCGCGTTTTTCTTGATCGCTTTTTTGCTGGTCCAGTGGCAGCGAACAAGACTGATGGACAAGTTGATTGAGTCGGCGGCGGTGGAGTCAGCCAAGTGTCAGATCGACGCATTGGCCAGTATTCGCACCATCTACACAGAGGACGTGGTCAAGGTAGCTTCCGAACACGGAATTGACGTCACCTACGACTACAAAAAGAATGATCATTCCATTCCCTTGCCAGCTACATTAACCATTTTGATTGGCAAACAAATCGGGGAGTCCGGCAGTGGTGCGCGTACGCGACTCTATAGTCCCTATCCGTTCAAGTGGCGCGAATCGGAGGGGGGGCTTCGAGATGACTTTCAGAAAGAGGCGTGGCAAGCGTTGAACGTGCATCCAGAGTCCCCTTTCTCAGCGATTGTCAATTCTGGGAGCGGGCGAGGGCTGCGTTATGCCGTGGCCGATAGGATGCGCGCCAGTTGCGTTGAGTGTCACAACCAGCACCCAGATTCGCCGAAAGGAGGATGGAAGGTAGGCGATGTTCGTGGAGTTCTCGAAATTGAAATACCATTCCGTGATATCGAAACACGCGCGCGACAGAATCTGCTGGAGTCTTCGGCATTGATGGCATTTTTGGCGATTGTTGGTGGGGCGATTGTATTAGGCACGTCGCTTAGATTCAGTCGTATTGCTGCGGAGCGCGACGAACGCGTGCAGCAGCTACACGACACCAATGTGGATCTTGATCGAATCGTGGAGCAGCGAACTGCCGAATTGCGCGCGATTCAAGAACGATTCGAATTGGCGGTACGAGGATCAACCGATGGACTATGGGACTGGAACGTGCTTACGAACGTGGTCTATTACTCGCCCCGCATGAAAGAGTTGATCGGTTATTCGGAGAACGAGTTTCCGAATCTCTTCGCATCGTTTGAAGCACGACTCCATCCGGACGATCACGACTGGGTATTAAGCCGAGTAAATGAACATCTGAAGCAGCGCACGCCGTACGATGTCGAATATCGGCTGCAAACGAAATCGGGAGAGTATCGTTGGTTCCGCGCACGCGGTCAGGCGGTTTGGCTGGAAAACGGGGAAGCCGAGCGGATGGCTGGCTCGATCACGGACGTCACCGAAGAGCATCGGCTGCGCGAGCGATTCCGTTTGGCCGTTGAGGCCTCTCCCGCAGCGCTACTAACGGTGCATCAAGATGGTCGAATTTTGATGGCCAATTCACGCAGCCTGTCCTTGTTCGGTTATACCGAGGCTGAGTTGCTTGGACAGTCGATCGACATGCTCGTGCCGCAACAATTTCGAGCCTCGCATCCTGAACATCGAAGGCAGTTCTTCATGGCCCCCGTCCAAAGAGCGATGGGTGCCGATCTCGAGTTGCTTGGTGTCCGCAAAGATGGGTCGGAATTCCCAGTCAAAATCGGCCTTAGCCCGGTTGAGACTGCCGAGGGACAAGCTGTCATTTGTGGGGTGCTGGACATCACGGACCAGAAGAAGGCGATGGAAGCCATGCGGCAAGCCAAAGAAGCGGCGGAATCTGCTAGCCGCGCGAAGAGTTCCTTCTTGGCCAACATGAGCCACGAGATCCGCACCCCTATGAATGGCATCATCGGCATGGCACAGTTGCTGGCACAGACTGAACTGCGGTCGCATCAACGCGATTACCTGTCAACCGTGGATGAGTCCGCACATATTCTGATGCGATTGCTCAACGATATACTCGATTTTTCAAAAATCGAAGCCGGTAAGTTGGAACTCGAGTGCGTGGACTTTGGCGTTTCCGAATGCGTGGCCCGCGCTTCGCAAATGCTGGTCCTGCGAGCGGCTGAAAAGGGACTGGAGATTGCCTGCCGCGTCGCGCCCGAGATCCCTGATCATCTCCGGGGCGATGCGGGGCGCTTGCAGCAAGTTCTGGTCAATCTGCTGGGAAACGCGGTGAAATTCACGGAAGCAGGGGAGATCTTCGTAAACGTCAACCTTGAGTCGAAGACGGCTGATCAAGTCCGGCTGCATCTTTCCGTCACCGACACCGGAATCGGCATTCCTGCCGACAAACTGAACCGGATTTTTCGTCCATTCGAGCAGGCCGAATCCTCAACTACGCGGCGTTTTGGTGGCACCGGGCTGGGACTAACGATCTCGCGCCAGCTTGTGGAAATGATGCACGGTCGGATGTGGGTCGAAAGCGAAGTTGGACGCGGCTCGACGTTTCACTTCACGGCAGAATTCGGGATTTCCGCCGATCAACATCCCCACGCGCCGGTTGAGCTCAATACGCTGAAAGATTTGCCGGTGCTTGTGGTTGATGATAATTCCACCAACCGCCGTATCCTAAGCGAGATTCTCC
>JANLQO010000031.1:0-30473 GCA_031367855.1 Planctomycetia bacterium
GATAGTTCTGTTGATGGTCGAATACCAAATGTTGACCGTGCTTGAATCCGCCACCAGCAAACAGGATTGGCATATTGGTGGTTGAGTGGGCGTTGGCGTCGCCAAGGTTGGAACCGTACAAGATCATGCTTCGGTCCAGCAACGAGTCATCTTCTTCTCTGACAATCTTGAGATCTGCTAAGAGTTGATCTAGCAATTTCATATGCTCTAGATCGATCAACCGCAACTGAGCAAGCTTCTCTTCGGATTTTCCATGATGAGAGAGGTTGTGATAGCCATCGCTGATCGTCTTGCCTGGAATTTCAACGACAGGAGTGCCAACGCTGTTGAGCATTAACGTCACCGAACGCGTCGAATCGGTTTGGAAGGCGAGCTTGACGGATTCGTACATCAGCCGGACTTTGGACATGTACTGAGCCGGATTGGTTGGATCGGTCGGCGGTTCGACATCGATTTTGGGTTTGGTTTTGCTTTCCCATTGTCGCGCCGCAAGCAATCGCGATTCCAGGTCGCGAACACTAGAAAAGTACTGCTCCAATCGACCACGATCATAGTTGTTAGCGCGACGTTCTAAGTCTTTAGTCTGGTCGGCGATAGCGTCGAGGATGGAGCGCCCAGTGTCCAAATTTCTGATCTGAGCTTCGACCTCAGCCGCATTGCCTTGCAGAAAGAGTTGCTTGAAGAGAGCCGAAGCACTTTCCTCGGGCGGGATGGCAACACCTGTTCCAGTCCAAGACAGACTGCGACTGCCAGAGTTGACAGCCAACGTTAAAGATGGAAAACGCGTTTTGTTGCCGATGTGTTCTGCAATATGTTGATCGAGCGAAATGGAATTGCGAAACGAACTGCTGGCCGGATGAGGAGCTGCTGTTAAAAAGCTGATGTCGGATGGGTGACCACCATCCACATTCGGATGCGAGACTCCGCTGAAAACGGTATAGTCCTCACGGTGCTTCTGTAGAAGACTTAGATACGGTGAGGGTAGGTAATCGCGTCCCGCTTCTTTAGGAAAGAACTCTTCAGGTAACAAACCTAAATTGTTGCAGATACCTAAGAACCTTCGCGGCTTCACATTGCGTTGCGTTGCATCTTGAGCCAACGCATCAGAACCAGCGATGGACTCAAGCCAAGGTAGTGCCAGTGCAACGCCTGTGGCACGTAAGAAACTGCGTCGAGCGAGGTTGTTTTTGTTAAATTTGCTCATGGTCAATTGCCGTGTAGGTTGGATTGCAAACTTCGACAGTTCATTTGTTAAGGAACAATTCGCTCTGAACAATCGCATGAATGATACTGCGCACGCCCCAATGACTCGAAGAGGAACGATCCAATATCTGCTCAATCGCTTCGCGATCGGAAAAAGAAATCGGAGCTCCCGTTGCGTAGATCGCTAAGTGGTTAGCCAAATTACGGGCCAATGATTTCTCGTCGCAAAGTAAAATCTGTTTGAGTTCTCGCACATCTTGAAAGCTCTTTCCATCAGCCAACGTGCCTGTGCAGTCGACGGGCAAACCATAGTGAAACGCGAACGCTTGGCCGTTCAATCCGACACCTTTTTCCGGTGGCACGTTCTCGCTGACAGCACGATAACGATCGCGAAGGCCTCCCATAACGTCAAAGGCCTCGAGGGCAAATCCGGGAGGATCGATTTTTGCGTGACACACAGCGCAGCTTTGATCGGAACGATGTTTTTCGAGTTGCTGTCGAATCGTTACTGAGCCGCGAATATCTGGTTCTACAGCTGGCACAGATGGCGGCGGTGCTATACGAACTCCCAGAATGCGTTCGGTGATCCAATTACCGCGCACGACCGGTGAAGTGGTTGTTCCGTTTGCTGTAACTTTCAGAACACTTGCTTGCGTCATCAATCCTCCGCGAAGGCTGTCTTTAGGTAGATTGACGTAACGCATCTGTGAACCTTGAACATCTTGCAGTCCATAGTGATTCGCAAGACGCTCGTTGAGGTATGTAAAATCGGAGTCGACAATGTTCTTGGCTGGCAGGTCGGCAGCAATTAGTTTCGCAACGAACAATCGAGTCTCGTCGATAGCCGCCAATTTCAGCGGTTCGTCCAATTCGTAGTCGTTATAGAGTGCGGTAGATGGCGAGGTTTCATCAAACTTTCGCAAGTCGAGCCAATAATCGGTAAAGGCTTCGACAAAGCGAGTCGATTTTGGATGATCAAGCATTCTTTCCACTTGCGCCCGAATAATTTCTGGATTGCGAAGCTCTCCATCAACTGCCAACTTTCGCAGGACTTCATCCGGTTGGGAGTTCCACAGAAATAACCCCAATCGCGTGGCAATCGCGCGGTCGTCCAAGGGTCCTGGATGTTCATCTAAGAAGACGAATCCAGGTGAAGCAAGCACCGCTGTATAAACCGACAACATTGCACTTACGAAACCGACTCCTTGCTCATACTGATGATCAAAGAGTTTTAGAAAGCGTTCAACGTGTTGCGGTTCCACTTCATGGTGATAGGCACGGGCCATAAATTTGCGAAGCAAACGCTGTGCGTCTTCGCGTGGCGTCTCAGTTAGTACATCGACTCGAACATCAATGAGGCGCGGTGCACCAAACCCACGCCGTGGACCTCCTAAAGGAGGTCGCTGTATACCCGGAGGACCCTGTGTTGTCGGAGATCCTGCGCGTGTTCCGGGAGTATCTAGATTATTCGATGTCGCACTGGCCGCGGTTGGTACCGTTGGCGGCGGAGTTAGCTTCGCAGGCACCTGAATAACCAGCCCGCTCGTTGAACTCATTTCGATGCGTGAAAGTGGAAGGTCATCGAACATTACTCGATAACCCGAATTGGTCTTTTCGTCATCTAAAGGACCTTCAGCTTCCATCCATTGAATGGCATATCCAGGCATTCCAGATTCGGTTGCCAGCGGATTGACGTATTGTTCATCCGTTCCGTTAACGCGAGTACGGAAGAGTCGAAGTCCATCGGTTTGAACCACTTCGTTGGCCACTAGCGTGGCTTCAATCTCACATTCCGTTGGCTCGATGCCAAAATCAAACTGACCAAGTGATCGGCTCTTTCCGGAGCTCTGCGCGTAAACACCAATTGGTTCCGGACGACGACCTGGCCAAACTTCATCTGCGTTGGGACGGTGCCAAAGAGGAAGGTGGTAGACGGGCGCCTTTTCCTCTCCAAAGCCTTCAAAAAACCATCGGCCGATGCCACCACCACTGACCCAAATCGAATAGCCTTTGAATCGCAGTTTGTATTTTCCTGATGCTGGAACTCGGAATTGGCCCCAACTGTAACCGCCTGCGTCGCTGAAGATGCTCGAGACCCGACCGACCGCTTCTCTTTCGCGAGACTCTGGCGATGACTTTGGTGCTTTGCCACTTCGAACATCAGGCTGTGCGTGCGAATCCAAAACTGGGAACGAAAGTCGATCGGGCAACGTCCCATTTTCGCGGGGCAAAAAGTTTCCCACGAGCGAGAATTCATCGCGAGCGTAGTAGCGTTTTGCGCTGCGCTCGGGACGCTCAAACTTTATGATCATTGCTTGTCGGAGCGCATGGTCGGCGACGCTCATGTAGCGAGACAACTGCACATGAGAAACATCCAATGCTTCTCCAGATTTGTTGAAGCGATACAACTCGCCGTCTTCCGGAAGCATGTCGCGGACTTGAATCCACTGCAAATCCAATAGGTCACGAAGAGTGTTTTCATATTCGTAGCGATTGAGCCTCCGCTTCATCGCTCGACCGTCACGCTTGATCCGCTGCTTGTCGAGTAAAATCAAACTGCTTGAAAGTTCTGAAAGAAATCCCTCTTTGGATTCCGTGGGCAATACGCGTTCCGACTTAGGAGGCATCTCACCGTCCAGAACGCGTTCATACATTCGAACGAGTTTATGAAGGTCGCTTCCAACCTCCCATTTCAAGGTAGAGATATCTAGAGAGCCTTCCGTAGTGCTATCGCTATGGCATTCAAAACAATTCGATTTAAGGAACTCGCTTATCGAAGTGGTTGGTAGCTGTGAGGCCGGTTGTTGAGCACAGAGTTCGCCAGCAAGTTTGTTCACCAACGAAACGACAAACAATATTATTACAGTGAGCGAAATATGTGTTTTTACGTTGTGGATCACCATCTCGTTTATGCCCAAGTAAAATGAAAGTGTTGACAAGCCTACTTTGCAACGGACTCCTTGGATAGCTCAATCTCTTTGCTGCCAGCGAACATGATTTGGGCAGACTGCCACAAGTAGCGTCTCCAATTTGCCCAGTCGTGTCCACCATCGCTCAGGACAGAAAATGTGCGAACGCCAGCACTATTGAAAATCGACATGGTCTTTAAGCTATTGTTGAGCGCGATGTCGGTCTCACCGGCCGCAAAGTAAAGTGGGACATTGAATCGCTTGTTGGCCTCGGGTGCGCTTAACAGCTCAGCAAAATGCTCCTTGATCGCCGTTCGATCTTCTTCGTTGATATAACCCGAACTGTAGACATAAAGCTCGCTGAACTTGTCTAAATTCGGAATTCCCGTGTTGAGTACCACGAAGCCACCCATTGAAAGACCGGCCAGTGCACGTGAATCGCGATCAGGACGAGAGCGATAGTTCTTTTCAACATGTGGCAGGATGCATTCGAGGTATTCACGTGTGCAAGCATCCGAATCACCCGGCTTCGGCGATGTGAACGAAGCCAAGCCTCGTGTGTTGGGCATGACAACGATCATCGGCCTCGCCAATTTGGCGGCAATTAGATTATCCAGAATGACGTTCGCATGCCCACCGTTTTTGTCTGTGGCACTCCATCGTGCATCGTCATCGCCGCCGCCGTGGTTAAGGTAGAGGACAGGATACGTGGCTTTACCTTCCTGATAGCCGGGTGGAAGGTAGACATGCATTCGCTTGTCATTGCCTGCGACATCCTTGTAAATCGTTTGCTCGATTGTCCCACGCGAAACTTCCTGAACAGCATAGAAACTAGTGTCATCGCGTTTGGGAAGAGCGGCGAGTATTGGCAACGGCAATGGCCCAGTTACCATTGGGGGGCGCTGTGGCCGCGGCTGCGCATGAGCGTCGCTCTGAATCCAAAATGACGCGATGATGGCGAGTACAACCATTGGGATGGCAAATGGTTTGATTGAGCGATCGGACATCTGAAGTACTTTCATCGTTGAGGGTTCTATGGGCTCTTTTTGATATTGTTTCTGTCTCGCCCTTTATTAAAGGAGAGGGGGCTAAGGGGTTCGGCACAGTCGAATGACGGTTCGCACCCTTATCTCCCGGCCCCTTCTCCCTCAGGGAGAGCGAAGGGGAGAAGCGTTCCTAGGCAGACCTGGGAGCCCAGGTTTTGTGACTACTTACTGCGTTTGGCGACAAAATCTTCCGTAGCGAAGTCACCAATTTTGCGAGTCATTTTCATCTCGTCACCGTCCAATTCACCGGAGTAGGCTATCAGTAGATCCGCATCATTGAATTTCAGTTTCTCGTCGAACGCTACTTTCTTGCCGTCGAGCTTGAGGTTAACAAGCTCGCTGCGAAAATCGTTGCCGTCAAGCTTCATCGTAGCACTACCGAGCATCTTGTCATCTTTGCTTTCGATAGTGTAAACGTATTCTTGCTTACCGATTTGTGTATCGATCGTAGCGGTCCACGTGCCAGCGATCGTGCCTGAAGGCGCCGGCGTTGCAGGCTTTTCATTCGTAGCTTGCTTGGCTACCGGCTTCTTATCTTGAAATACACTCTGACTGAACCAATACAGGCTGCTGCTCCAATGCGCCGGATCGTGCCCGTGGCCGTCGACGTGCCACACGTGCTCGATACCGTTCTTCTTTAAGAACTGATGCACGTTCTGGCTGATCCGAATCAGGCCATCTTTGTTTCCGCACGAGATCCAAAGTAGTTTCAGTTTGGCCTTGGCGTTTTCGACATTTGGAATCAGTTCTTCTGTCGGTTTGGTATTAGGAGCGGCAGAGAATGGACCAACCCATGCAAACGTGTCGAGATTACCGAGCCCAAAGTTGAATGACTGACCGCCACCCATGGAAAGGCCCGCTACAGCCCGTTTCTCACGGTTCCTGTCGACTGAGTATTTTGCTTCTATGGCAGGAATAAGATCGTCAAGCAGATCGCGCTCAAAAGTTGCGAAAGCCGGAGCGCTTGCCATCACGTTTCCTTCGGCTCGATCATTCTTTTGAGCTCGTCCGTTGGGCATTACGACGATCATTGGAACCGCTTTGCCATCGGCAATTAGGTTGTCGAATATCACGTTTGGACTTGCAAAACGCACCCACTCAGTTTCATCTCCGCCGATGCCGTGCAGTAGATAGAGCACTGGATATTTCTTGTCGGCAGAATAACCAGGTGGCGTGTAAACGTTTGTTTTTCGAGTCGTGCCGACGGTTTTCGATTCATACTCGATCATCTCCAGCTTGCCGTGAGCCACACCTTCGCGAACAGTCTTAAAACCTTCTGGTGGTGCATCGTAGAAGGCCACATCGTCCGGGCCCAACACAATCGGCCCACCAAATCCACCAGGGCGACGCGGTCTTTCGGGATTGTCTTGAGCGGGGCAAAGCTGTGTCATAATACACAGCAGCGCTAAAATCCCAAATGTGTCTTTTGAAGAGATCCGCATTGTGAAGCCTTTCGAATGTAGAGAAGAAATGACGCTAACGGCTGGCCGTGGCTCCCGCCGAGTTTTTGTTAGTGCGTGACTGAGCTGACGATGCTTGTTAACGACTATCTGCAGCCTAAGGCCTTTACAGAACGTCGCCCTCCCGACGCCCATTCCATTCTGACTTAGTGCCCACTGGCATCGGCCGACTCAACGGTAACAGCGAATATCAATGGGAACGAAAAATCTTCACCTTTAACAAACTCGATGTTCTTTAGAGGCTTGTTGTTAGTAAGCGCGATCTTCAAGTACCTGATCTGCTTTCCATTTGCGTCGATTGCAAATCTTGATTCCGGCACATCCACTTTTTCACGGTAAGTCGCAAGGTGCTTGCCATTGACCAACTCATGCTCTTCCTTAGTACCATCTTCAAAATTGCAGCGAACAATCAGGCTCGCAGAGCCGTTCGTGTTGGGTGGACCAAACGCGGCCACTGCGCCCAGAAGATGAATGGATGACACATTACCTGAACAAGCCAGGCTGGTTGAAGATGGCAAGGTTGCGGGGCCACCAGGTCCACGACTTGGGCCTTGCAGAGCAATCATGTTTGCAATGCGTCCTTCTTGTGGATCCTGAATTTCGAAGGGGACACCATCGATTTCGAGAGTGCCGTAGTTCTTCAGTTCGAATTTGTCGCCGACAGCACCGCGGAATCCGGGCAACCCTTTCGCTCCGCTCAATGTCGCCGCAGTTGACAGCGTCAACGGTGTGTAGCGACCACGGTTATTAAGGAACGTCAACAGGTCAGCCATTTCTTGCTTGCTGATAGAAGCTTCAAATCCTTCTGGCATAAGCGACTTGACAGACGCGTTCATCTCTTCGATATCAGCCCGAAGGACATGTTCTTCTTTTCCTTGGGCGTTGATTATGCGAATCGAATTAGCCGATTCACCAGCCAACATGCCGTTGATGACTTTGCCATCAGCTGTAAGCACTTGGTAAGTTCTGAAGTTACTCTCGACGCTTCGAGATGGATCGAGCACATTCATCAGAATCTCGGGCTTGGGATGAACAGCCATGCCAGTTAGATTTGGGCCAATGGCAACTCCGAGTTCGCCGTGTTTGTGGCATTGAGCGCAGTGTTTTTTATATATGGCGATACCGTTTTCAAGGTTGCCTTCTATCTCCGTAACCGGCGTCCACTCGTCAACGAGTGCTTGCCGATTGCTTGCGACCATCGCGCCACGAGCCTTCATCAATTCACTTGCTCGTCGAGCGATAGATCGATCAGGGTGGTTGAGAATAGCTTGGCGTTGGTCCAACTGAAGATCCGTAAATTGAAGCTGCCCTTTTTCGATCGCATCCAGCAAGGACGTCGTCGTTTCCGAGCGAGTGAGCAACAGTCGAAGCGCACTGCTAGCAAAGCGTGGTCCGAGCTTGCGGCGCGCGGCGAGCAAATGATCGGCCAGCCCTTCGACCCTTGCTATCTGTAATGCATCCATCGCTTTGTTGCCGATTTCAGGCGACAACTGTGGTGTGAAGAATTTTTCGGCTGCACTAAGTATGCGAGTGCTAGTTGGAGCCAAACGAATGGCTTGCTCCCAGGCGCTCAATCGCTTGTCGCCATCGGCTGCGCTATCCAACGCAACATCAAAGAGGCTTCCTTGAATCGAAGCTACGCTATGATCCAGATCGCGAATAGACCATTTATCTGCGACCGACAGGGCGGCTGCTTTGCACTCGATGCTTGTCGAGTCAACCAGGAATCGATCACGGAATTTTTTCTGAGCTTCTTCGGACAGCGTTAAAATCAGATCCTTGGGCCAACCTCGGGCAAGTCCTTCCCAAGCTGCAACCGTCAGTTTCGAACTTGGATCAAGATCCAGTAGTTGAGCGATTCTATCTGCGTTCGGATTCGAACGTGCAATATGCTCAGCCAATACCGAGACTCTCGAAGTGACAATTGTGTTTCCTTGAAAGTCATTGCTGTTTACCAAAGTTACAAGTGTTGGAATCGGATTGGTCGAGGCGGCTGAAGTCCATGCATCGAGCAGAACATCGTCTCCAGCAATGGACTGACCGCCAAGTATGAGATCCGTCAAGAGTTTGCCGGGAACTGGCTCTTTTGATTTGTCATCGGCAATGCGAAGCAAGAAAGTAAGTTTGACTCGTGGATCTGCATCCTGTTGCAGATTCATGTCGAGCGCCTGCTTGAATTGAGTTGGATCACAGCAAGCGACGGCGGCATTGCGAACTGGACTGGAGGGATGTTTGAATCCTTTCGTGCATGCATCTTGAAGTGATTGTTTTGCCGCTTCGTTGCCCGAGTCGGCAAGCCCTGCTAGCGTCCATATTGCGTGCATCGCTGACGTTGCAAGGCCGATCTCATCCACCTCTTGATTGTCAACGAGCGCTACCAATGCGTTCAAATTCGCAGCATCATTGGCTCCTTTTTCAACGAGTAGTCGCTGTGCTGTCCGGCGCCAAAAGAAGTTACTGTCCTTAAGTGCTTCTACGAGTTCGCTGGCACTTGCTTTGGACAGATCGCGTGAGTGTGAAGCAACTTTTTCACCCTCGCTCTTTTGATACAGCAGACGATAGATACGCGCAAAACGCTTGTCGCGAAGATCGCTCTCGTAGGCAGCACCCTTACCGGTCTTGAATCCGTTCGGAGTTGGGTTGTGTTGGATGATGTAGTTGTACCAGTCGAGTACCCATACGTTTCCATCTGGGCCAACTTCGGACATGATCGGTGCAGCCCAATCGTCGATACTTGCAACTGTATTGAATGTGTTGTTGCTCTTGTAGCCCGCACCATCTTTGTAAAGGACGAAGCTGCCAATGAGATGCCCGGTTGGTTCGCAGACCATTTGAATGCGATTCCACCATGCGCTTGGATAGTTTCTGGCGGTGTAGATAGCTGAACCTGCCGCCGCTGTGTAACCACCGTGCACGTCGACTTGCCGAATCTTGGCATCGATCGCTTTGAACTTTGCGTCGGGCGAAATCTTTTCCAAGGTTTTTGGAGACCAACCTGCAACGCGATCATAGTAACGGTTTGGAATTGGCATGTGGACGCTGGGGCAGTTGTTCGCGGTCGAACCAAAAACATATCCTTCTTCGCTGAAACCGAGTCCCCAGGTGTTGTTGTTCGTCGCTCGCATGAACTCGACCGCTTCAACTCGGATCGTGTGCAGATCAAAACTATCGGTTGCGTCCTTTGCGGCTTCCTTCGATAATTTGTCAATTGCGTACGCGGGGGCGGTATTGTCAGCCGCCCCGTTTTTTACTTTGAAACGCCAGAATCCCTGACGGAAGTTCATCTGTTTCTTACCGTTGATGACCGGTGTCGAATTGTTGTATCCCTGCATCCCCCAGATCCAGTTGTCCGGGCCATATTGAAAATTACCAACACCACCGTGTGTATCGCCCATCGCCCATCCAGTAATCAATGTTTGGCGGAAGTCGGCAGCGTCATCGCCATCGGTGTCTTTCAAGTAAATCGTTGATTGACCATCTTGAACAATCACCCCACCGCGGTAACACACTAAAGTCGACGGAATGCTTAAGTGCTCAGCAAACACGGTGAATTTATCTGCGTGACCATCGTTATCCGTATCTTCGCAGATCTTGATTCGATCACGCCCCTGCCCGACAGGTTGAAGTTCGTTGGGGTAGTCGATCGTTTCGCAGATCCAGAGTCGACCACGTTCGTCCCAATGCATCGCAATCGGCTTGCCCTTGAGTCCCGCAAGTTGATCCGTACTGCGCGAATCTTCAGGCCAGTATTCATTCGACTCTTTTGCCCACAGCGACATGCTGAAACTCTGGGGAACCGAGTAGCCTTTAATCGATGTTTCAGCCGGTAGTGGATTCTGCATCTCAGTGAGCGGAACGCCTTGCGTGCCCCACTGTCTGCCGGGCGTGTAGTTGGGAATCTTCGCACCAACATCGACAAACGTGAACACCTTCTCATCAATCGTAGGCTTCATCATTTCCGGATTGTTGAACGTTCGATTGGCCTCGGTAACAGCTTTTGATTTGTCTGTAGTTTTTGAAAGGTCGTCAGTGGCAATACCCGGAGCTGTCAGGACGGTGGCCAGCGGTGCGTGACAAGCCCAACGAATTCCACGGGTTAACAATTGCTGAAAGTCGACATTACTCCAAGTCCGGGCATCGTGCCCCCAAGCTGTGTAGAAGACGCGGCCCCTTCCACTTTCGCGGATCCAAGTATAAGGTTCGCCGTTCGGATCACTGACTGGCCCTGATGCATCGCTGCGAGTTTCGAGGACAATGCGTTCCGGATTGTGCCGTGAATGCATGTAGCTTTCATCTTCAGACGAGATCGGTTTGAGTCCCTTCATGATTTCATGTTCGACCGCAACGATCTTTGTTTCGAATCGAGTAAAGCCGTGACGCTTGAATTGGCCGCCGACCAGTGCGACATATTTTTCGGAGTTCAGGAAGCAGAACGACGCACAGTGAACAGGAATCAACCCGCCGCCCGTCTCGACATAATCGAGCAACGCCGTTTCCGCTTCTGGCGTAATGCGCTCGATGTTTGCAAAAATCAGCAAGCCAGAAAATCCTTTTAAGTTATCACTATTAATGTCGCTCAAATTCTCCGTATACTTCAGCTCGATACCGTTCTTCTTTAGCGGCCCCTCTATGGTTCGATATAAGCCTGATGGTTTATGAAAGCCCGCATCACCAAGCATCAAGACTTTCAGTTCTTGCGAGCGCACTGTCGATGAGCCAGCGATCAACGCGATTGTCGCGACAAACACAGTGACAATTGGGATCTTACGAAATATGGTTGCCACGATTGAAATCCCTGGTAGTGATAAGTAGGTTAATAGCCATCTAGTTTGAGCGCGACATCGTCTTACTCATACTTGATTTGCTTGCGTTCGATTCGACTCAGATAAAATCTCATCGTTCAACGACTCCGCAATTCGTGTAAGGATTCTGATGAACTCCACCGCGTCGTCGGGTTGAATCGCCTCGAACATTTTCGTTCGAATTGACTCGCTAGCATTCCAGAGCTGGCGGAACTTTCGCTTGCCTGCTGCAGTGAGCCCTACGGTGCGAGCACGCGAATCGCTCGGATGAACATCTCGCTCGACCAATCCTTGTTTCTCGAGAAGGACCAACATTGCACGAACCGTACTAGGGTCTGAGGGCATTCGTCGTGCAAGCTCTCGCTGCGTTAGTGCATCGCCTCGTGAAAGAGTGGCCAGGAGAACGAATTGATCCGCCGTAACGCCATACGGCGCGAATTGTGCATCAGACTTTCGGTGCATAGCCAAATACGCCGAGCGCAATGCCAGAGGAAGTTTGCTATTGTCCGCCATAAATGCCTTTGCCTCTGAAGTCACATCGTGTGTATACGCACGATGCGATATTGTATTGCAAAACGAATCGGAATTCAAGTATCGTGCCGATAAGTGAGGTTTAGTGGGAGAGGATACGCCCTTCTGGACTTAACCAACCCAGGATGAATCGTTTTTTGCGCTTCTCGGATAGGTCTGCTATATTGGTACTTGTTTCCGTTGGGTGCCCTGCCAATCCGCTCGCCCAACACTTGACCTCCGAAACCCCGCCTCCGATGTTGCAGCAGTTCACAAAGAGACCTGACGACCGCCGCTCGTGGGAGCGGGCAATGTATTTGGCGGGTTGTCGAATCGCCAACGCCGTTTTCGTGTCATTGGCGATGCTTATGAGTATCAGCACTGTTACTGGCGGCGAGCCGGTGGATTATCTAAAAGAGATCAAACCAATTCTGAAGGCTCGTTGCTATGCGTGCCATGCAGTTCTGAAGCATGAATCGGATTTGCGACTCGACACTGCTTCCGGGGTGATTAGGGGTGGCAGCAGCGGACCGGTCGTAGTGGCGGGAAATTCTGAGGCCAGCGAAATTCTTGTCCGAATCCAATGCAAAGATACTGACCTGCGAATGCCTCCCGAAGGAGCTGCTTTGTCGGCTGCCGAAATCGAGCGGATTCGCCTATGGATTGATCAAGGGGCGAACGCTCCAGCGGATGAGCTTCCCGAGTTGGATCCTCGCGCGCATTGGGCATTCAGAAAGCCTGTACGCCCCGAATTGCCAGCAGCCTTGGGACTAGCTCCCTTCAATCCCATCGATGCATTCATTCTTGTACAACAGGATACGCTTGGTCTGGCAGCAATGCCGCGGACAGACAAGGCTACACTGCTACGTCGCGTCTATCTCGATCTGATTGGGCTGCCTCCTTCCGCAGACGAACTGCTAGCATTTTTAAATAACGATTCACCAACGGCTTACGAGGATGTGGTCGATCGCTTGTTGGCATCACCTCAACATGGTGAGCGTTGGGGACGGCACTGGATGGATGTGTGGCGCTACAGCGACTGGTACGGCCGCAGGTCGGTACCCGATGTGATGAACAGCTACCCGATGATTTGGCGTTGGCGCGACTGGATTGTGCGGTCGATCAACGAGAACAAGCCCTACGATCAAATGGTGGTCGAGATGCTCGCCGCAGATGAACTGCTGCCTGTAGACGATCAGAATATCGTTGCCACGGGGTACCTCGTTCGCAGTTGGTTCAAGTGGAATTATGAAACCTGGAAGAAAGACTTGGTGGAACATACGGGCAAGGCGTTCCTGGGTGTAACTCTGAATTGCTGCCAATGCCACGATCACAAGTACGACCCGTTTTCGCAAGAAGAGTACTTTCGCTTTCGCGCGTTTTTTGAACCCTTAGAATTGCGACATGATCGCGTGGCAGGCGAAAAGGATCCGGGGAAATTTACTAAGTACGTTTATGCTGATTCCTACGGTCCGATCGACAGCGGTAGGGTGCGAGTATTTGACGAGTACCTTGATGCCGAAACTTTCATGTTCTCGAAAGGTGACGCGCGCTTGAGAATCGCAGGCAAGTCGCCCGTCAATCCCGGTACGCCGCAGATTTTGGGTGGTGACCAACTAAATCCATCACAAATCTTGTTGCCAATCGAAGCCGCATATCCAGGCATGAAGCGTTTTGTTCGGGACGAAGAACGCGCAAAATTGCTCGCTGAATTGGCGGTCGCGCGACGTGAGCTTGATGAATCGCAACGCCAACTCGCGGCGGAGCCCGTTGCATTGCGAAGCGAACTGCAGGCCGCCGAAGAGTCGCTGCAGAGCGCGCGCGCGGTTGCCCTGCGTCTGCTTACCGATGCGGCAGGGAGTGGGGAGACTACCTTACTGGAGGGTGTTCAGTCGCTGCTCTTGGATGCCACGCTCGGTCGCCGCGCTCTAGCGCATACTTTGCCGGGACTGGATTCTCTTGCCGAGGATGCGACGGTTTCCTATCTGGTGAAGATCGTCAAGGATGGTCACACGAATTTACAACTAGGCTTGGATATTGCTCAGGGCGCGACCGGTGGATTTGTGGCATTCGAAAACGGCACGATCAAGACTTACTCGCCAGGTGGTTTTACTGAATTCGTTGCGGGAAAATACGATATCGAGCAGGGACAGGATCGCTTCCGGGTGCAGATGCAGTTGAAGCTTGCGCAAAATCAGTTCCTACTGACGGTCAGATCGTTGTCCGACAATAAAGTGATTGTGAGTGTCGTACCCGCTGCCTTGAATGGCTGGAAGCCGCAAGCAAATGGCAAGCGTGGGCTGTTTATTGATTGTCGCCCCGGGACGAAAGCCTTTTACGATATGCTTACATTTGCTCAAGCCGATGGCAGGCTGCTGCTCCAATTCGATTTTGAAGCTCCAGATTGTTTGGAAGGCAAGGATATCGTTGATCTAGCTGCAGCGGACGGCTCTCTGCCATGGACCCTAACTGCATTCTGTCAGCCTCCGGCGACCTCCAGAATTGTATCGAGAGTATCCATGAATCGGTCGGTTGAGGCGGCCGCCACGCGATTTGCAGCCGCACAACAGGCTTTGCGACTGTCGGCCCTGAAGGTCGCCGCCGCTACAACAAGAGTCCGGGCGGCAGAGCAAGAACTCGCCACACTTGAACAACGCATTGCAGCCGACACCGCTCGCTATGAGACTGGCCTGCTGGCCGAAGACATACCCGCCGATCATGGCGTGAAAGCCCTTATTCAGCAGGCCTGTCGGAGTGAACGCGAAACTGCGGTGGCGAAAGCGAAAGCGCACTTGGCGACAATTGATGTGGCTGTCGCGTCGGCAGAAGTGAAGATTGCGGCTGCCTCCAACAAGTCCGATCAATCTGCACTGGATGCAGCCAACAAGGAACTGCAAGCGGCACAGCAGAGCCGTGCTGTTGCAGCAAGTGCGGTGAAATCAGCGGATGAGACGCTCGCAAAAGAAACGGGTGAGTATACAGCTCTGTCGCCCAAGTATCCGCAAGTGACATCAGGTCGCCGCACTACGTTGGCTCGTTGGATCGCAAACCAAGATAACCCCTTGACCGCGAGAGTTGCCGTGAATCACCTCTGGCTGCGGCACTTTGGACAGGCATTGGTTGATACTACGCATGACCTTGGACGCAATGGTAGCCAGCCGACTCACCCGGAATTGCTCGACTGGTTAGCTTGCGAACTGATGGAATCGGGATGGTCGATGAAACACATACATCGATTGATTGTGACTAGTCTGACGTATCAACTTACTAGCCAGTTGCCTAGCTCGGCGGGGCATGCTCCTGCCCTGGCTAAAGCCCATCAGGTAGATCCTGACAACAAAAAGTATTGGCGCTTTCCGGCGACTCGCATGCAAGCGGAAGTCTTGCGGGACAGCCTGCTGCAAGTTGCCGAGGAACTTGATAATCGCATGGGCGGACATGAAATCGATCACAAGCAGGGGATGACGTCGCATCGTCGCAGTCTCTACTTCGCTCATCACGGTGAAGAGAAGATGGAATTCTTGGAGTTGTTCGATGCGGCCAATCCCTGCGATTGTTACAAGCGGTCAACGTCTGTGCAGCCGCAACAGGCTCTCGCGCTGACGAACAGCGAGTTGACGCGGTCACTCAGTCGCTCGTTGGCGAAGCGATTGTGGGAGACTGCCCAGGCGGAAGGTCAAGGCACAGCCACGGCAAGGTTTTCGCGGCTCGCATTCCTGCAAGTTCTAAACCGTGAACCGTTGACAGTTGAATGGTCCGCAGCGGAAGATTTCCTTCGCGCGCAGACTAGCAGATTGACCTCCGCCGGCAGCGGCGTGTCAGCTGTTGAGCCCGCCACGAGAGCACGTGAAAATTTAGTGCACGCTTTAATGAACCACAACGATTTCGTGACGGTGCGTTAGAGTCAAAGGAGCAATAATGAACAAACCACAATCCGCTTTCTGCGGTCGTTCACGACGCACATTTCTCAACGACTTAGGGCTCGGCTTTGGCGGAATCGCATTGAACTCGATACTGCATCAGGACAGATTTGTTCGAGCTTCCGAGACGGCAAATCACCCTCAACCCGATGGTCGGCCTCATTTTGCACCCAAAGCCAAGAATGTCATCTGGATCTTTCTGTCTGGCGGAGTAAGCCAAATGGAAACCTTTGACCCCAAACCGCTGCTCAATACGCTTAGCGGCAAAACCTACGACGAAACCAAGTTGCCGAATCCCCAGAAACTACCAATCTATCTTGAACGTTCAAGATCCGTTGTCGGCATAGACCGCGAGCTCCATTCAAAAATATTCCCACTACAAGTTGGCTTTAGGAAGCACGGCGAGAACGGTCTGGACGTAAGCGATTGGTTGCCGCATCTGGCGAGTTGTGCCGATGATCTGGCCGTTGTGCGTTCGATGTGGACGACAGACAATGACCATGCTGCTGAGTTTCAGATGCATACTGGCCGTCATAAACTCGACACTCCCGAGCCTGTCATTGGTTCTTGGCTGAACTATGGTTTGGGAACCCTCAACGAGAACCTTCCTCAGTTTGTTTTTCTCGGAGAGTTCAAAGACCCTCGCGTCAAAGAGAATTTTGATGCCCACTATCTTGGGCCGAGCTACGGAGGAGTGCAGTTGCATCTCGATGCGGCGAACCCATTGTCATTCGGCAAGCGTGGAGACGACGTAAGCGCTATAGAACAGCGTGGCGAGTTTGAGTTCTTGCAGCAGCTCAATCGCATCACCGCTGAAGAGTTTCCAGGTGACAAGCAACTGCAGGCGCGCATCAATTCCTATGAACTCGCGTTCCGCATGCAGCAATCGGTGCCTGAAACGCTGAATCTTACCGACGAGACTGCGGCCACACAGCAGCTTTATGGCATCGACAATCCAACCACGGCTGTCTATGGACAACGCTGTCTAGCCGCGCGCCGACTCGCCGAACGCGGCGTGCGATACACGCTCGTTTATCTCAGTGACTATGGCGAATGGGATTCGCACAGCGATCTGCAGAAAAATCATGCGCGTTCTTGCGAGCGGATTGACAAGCCGATTGCCGGCTTGTTAAAAGACATGAAACGTCGAGGGATGTTTGACGATACGATCGTTGTATTCACCACCGAATTCGGCCGTACACCGGGAGTTGAATTTGGCATGTTCAACAAATCGGCCACTGGTCGTGACCACCATCCACACGGATTCACGATTTGGCTGGCCGGCGCCGGAATCAAGCCTGGAATTCACGGTGCCACCGACGAACTCGGCTTCCATGCGATTGAGCATCCACATTACGTTACCGATCTTCACGCCACCATCTATCAGCTATTGGGGCTAGATGCCCGCAAACTAGAAATACCTGGACGCAAACGACTGGATGTAGACTACGGCCAAGTCATGCATGAGGTCCTCGCATAGTAAAGTTCAAGATCGTGACGGCTATTCACGAACATTGATTCGAAACAAAGGATTGACCATGGGTCAAGATGTTTCTGGAACCCATTTCAAGAGCGAAGAATTTCGGCATTTCCAGCATGCGTTGCGCGAAGAGACGAGCTTGCTTGAGGAGTGGATCTCGGATCGCCAGCTATCGGATGCAGGATACGTCGCAGGTTTAGAATTGGAGATGTGCCTGGTCGACGATTCGGGTAATCCGGCTGCTTGCAATCAATCACTTCTTGATGCCTTGCATTCGCCCATCATCGTCCCGGAGTTGTCCAAGTTTAACGTAGAATTCAATGTGGATCCAATCTCTCCGCGAGGCGATGGTTTGCAAACATTGACCAAGCGGCTGGTAGATACCTGGTCGATTTGTAGCGAGTCGGCTCGTGCGCTCGGGTTGTCCGTCGTTTCGATTGGCATTTTGCCAACGCTGCGCGATGAACACTTAGTGCTGGGCAACATGTCAGAACTCCATCGTTACCAAGCATTAAATGAGCAAGTCTTGCGTTTGCGGCGCGGCAAGCCCGTGAAATTGGACATTAGCGGCGTTGAAACGCTAGTCAGCGAGCACCTGGATGTGATGCTGGAAGCGGGCGCAACGTCGCTCCAATTACATCTTCAGGTTCCCCAAGACCAGGCTGCACACGCCTACAATTTGGCCACCGTTGTGTCGGCGCCGATGGTTGCAATCGGTGCCAATTCGCCAATGCTATTTGGCAAGCGGCTATGGCAAGAAACTCGAATTCCATTGTTTGAACAAGCGGTCGCCATGGAAGAGCCCGTTAATCGCGTAAATTTTGGAACCGGTTATGCGTCGCGTAATTTGCTTGCGCTGTTTCTGGAGAATGAAAGCCTGTACCCAGTGCTATTACCGATTGTATGCGGGTATCGCGTGGAAAAGCTCGAGCATTTGCGACTGCACAACGGAACCATCTGGCGTTGGAATCGACCCATCATCGGGTTCGATCCTAATGGTCGGCCCCATATTCGAATTGAACATCGCGTCATGGCAGCCGGAGCGACCGCAATTGACATGGCTGCGCAGATGGCGTTTTACTATGGCCTGATGATCAACTTGTTGAATAAGCCTGGATTGGATGTGAGAGCCAAATTACCGTTTATCACTGCTTGGAATAATTTCTACGAAAGTGCGCGGTATGGGCTGAAGGCGCAGGTCATTTGGCTGGACGGCAAAAAATGGCCCTTGGACAAATTGATCCTTCAAGAGTTGATACCGGCGGCGCGCGATGGCCTCGGATTTTTGCACGTGGACACTACCAGCATAGATCGCTGGCTTCAAATAATTGAGTCACGCGCCGAAACCGGACAGACCGGCGCGCAGTGGCAAGCTGAGTTTTTCCGTCGCACCAGTGACGTCGCCTTGCTCGTCAGGGAATATCGTGCCCGTCAACAAGCCGGGGAACCGGTTCACCAGTGGAGTTATTGAGTCGCATGCTTCAAATTCGTCACGAATTGCCGCCCCAGTTTTTAACACTTTCTGCCAATGAACTGCACCAACATTTCCTAGGTCCAACGGTTATTCATCTTCCCGGAAAACGTGTTCCGCCAGTCTTCATTTCGATTATGTTGCATGGAAACGAAGATGTGGGCTTAAAGGCAGTTCAAGTCGCTTTGGCTCAATACGCTCAGCAGACACTTCCGCGCGAAACCATACTGTTTATTGGCAATACCGAAGCGGCTCAGCAAGGGCTTCGCAAATTGCCGCACCAGTTGGATTTCAACCGTGTGTGGCCTGGCACGGACCTCCCACCATCGCCCATTTCCGAGTACATGCGCAGCGTTGTCGAGTATGTGAGCAACGTTGGCGCCTTTGTTAGTCTCGACTTGCACAATAACACCGGAGCGAATCCGCATTACGCTTGTATCAATCGTGTGGATGCTCAAACGCTACAACTCGCCCTGTTGTTTGCGCGGACAATTGTCTATTTCCAACGCCCTCTGGGAGTGCAATCGGCTGCGCTGACGGCGCATTGCCCGTCGATTACATGCGAATGTGGCAAAGTGGGCGATGCTTCCGGCATCGAGCGGGCGGCCAGGCTCATTGAGGCTTGTATGCAAATGCTCGAGTTACCTAAACATTACCCGCCGGCCAGCGACTTTCACTTGCTAAGGACTGTGGCCACGATCAAAGTGAATCCTCGTGCTTCATTTGCTTTTAGCGGATCTAGCGAATCGGCAGATGTCATTCTTCCCGAGGACCTTGCGAGGCTGAATTTTCGTCCGTTGTCCAATGGTGCGGTACTCGGCAGGCAACGGCCGGGAGGCGACTTGGCTTTGATTATTCTCAGTGAAGATGATAAGGACGTTACTGATGATTTCCTAGCGGTTATCAACGACGAAATTGTCCTGAGTCAAGCTGCAATTCCGTCGATGTTAACCACCAATGCGCAAGTTATTCGAGACGATTGCTTGGGCTATTTTATGGAAGAGTTTTTGTACGACGAGCATGAAATCTGTTCTTCAAACTGAGCAGAATTAGCAACGCTCGCAGGCAGGACTGCCGCGCTCGGCGGTTAAGGGAATTGGTAATCGGAATTGTTGGGATCGAAATCGGTATCGGTCAGACCGACGTTTAATTTCACATCTAAATAAGTGTACTCTTCTTCCAGCAGTGGCTCACCTCCAGCTTTTTGCGGCCACAAAAACGCTGCGTAACGTAGCGGAATCATGCGTTCGGTGTCGATGAAGATCTGCGCGATATAAAAGTCGAAGCGCGGATCTCTTTCCGGGTGAGTGACTTGAATGAGCTGACAAACGCGATCTCCGACGCGTTGGTCTTCAACGATCTGCACTTCGCAGGGGCCGACCTTTCGATCGCGTTCTCCTTTTTCAATCAATTTCTCGATTAAACGCGTAAGCCCGATTTCAGTAATGGGATACTTGTTATCCATCATTGCCAACATGCCCGTGGGTTCGAGGTCAACGCGCATCAAATTCAAGAAACCGCCTTCGTGGCCAGTCAATCGGTTTTTGTTCGCGCCCTCAGTCCAGATGACTTCGCGGCCGCGCGCCGACTTGGGTTCAAAAAATTTTAGATAAGCTGACGTGGGTCGCGAGAGCCTGCCATCGCTTTCCCGTCGCGTTCGAATCTTGAACTCCATTTGAACTTCGCTGCCCAACGTTCCGTTGATACGTTCACGCTTGATCATTCGTCCAGTGTAATCGTCGACTTCGTCTTGCATTCGCGATAGCGCTCTCCGCGCGAGCGCCAACACGGGTTCAAGCGCATGCGTACCCGTTGCTTGTTCAACTAAAGGTGCCAGCGAGTCAGCGGTAGGTTCGAGCGGCTGAAGCGGCTCCGATACGGAAATGGCCTTGGCGGCCTCATTGGTCACAGGATCGCCGCGCAGACAGGCCCAGACCACAAAGGGAACAACGCACAGCAGGCATAGCCATGCAATGCAAGCGCGAGTGCCGGGGAAACGCTTCGCAAGTCGGCTGGCCATCAGTCATGCAGTCCAAATTCGGTGGCTTTGTCCAGCAGATGCTGCACCTGCTTGCGTTCGATCGTTCTCGCCAACTCAAGCGCACTCGGGGCAAGCGAAAAATCGCGATAGATATGGTGCAACATCAACCCTTTCTCGCAAAGTTCGCGAAAACCATCGAGAAAGCGGACTGTGACTTCAGGGTTTTTGGGGTCCCGAAATGCGATAGTATGTTCATCATCCAGTTCCACGTAAACTGCCAAAAGCCTCGCAGCTGCGTCGAATGCGGAATTCACCGCTTTGATTTCAACGATGCCGCGACCTTGGCCAGCAAAGAGGATCGCTTGAGCTTCACCGCTAAGCGAGTTTACATCAACCGCCGTCGAATGACCACGGACCCAGCGATCGCTGCATAATTGCGCGAGCGCGACCAACAGCGGGGCGCCGTTACCGAGCGCTTCCCAACTCCCATGGAGGTAATTGTCGACAGGATTTAAATTGAAGGCCATAGTTGTCTGTCGTGAGTGACGCGAACATTCCAAGCGAGCTATGCATATTCTACGATCAACTTGCGAAATACGAAATGCTAACGCCGTCGGCTCACTCAAACGAAGGTTTGTTGAAGCACTCGTTATTGCGCCGAACTGCGCGAACCGCGGGGTGAGGCACCGATGCGCATACCGTCCGGCAGTGGACGTGCGGCACATAAAAAGCCTTCGTCGAACAGAGCGGCTTTGAGTACCCGAAACTGGTCGAAGGAATCCGGATAGACCCACACGGTGACGACGGTCTCGGCGGGATCGCGGCTGGCAAGATCTAAACGCAGGCGACCGGAAGGTGAGAGAGCGGATTCGAGCGACTCGCCGTGGTTGTCCGGAGTGGTTTCGATTTCGAATCGGTCAAGTTCGAAGCCGCCGCGCACGGCCGCCATTTTGTACCGCATCATGAAACCACCCACAGGGCCGAGCGTTTCTTCGATTCCATTGCGCGATGCGTTGCGTTGGGCTGCGAGCGGCAATTGGCTTTTGAGCATTTCGATCAACTGATCCCAGGGCACGACGGTGACCTGTCCATGTTGCAAGCGGATATGCAATTCACGACCGAATACCGTCTTGGCCATCGGAGTCGGAAGGTGCTCGAGGACGATCTTGGGACGCTTGTGCTCTTCGGCCGCCCCAAGCATCGTATTGGTCTTCTTCAGTTGGGATTCTAGTTGTTCGAGTTTTCGTTGTTTTTCAATCGATTTTCGCTGAGTGTCGTCCGTCGCACCGAGTTCCTCGTTGACGGCTTGTCGAGCAAGGGTCACCTGTTCGAGCAAACGATCACGTTCTGCACGACGATATTCGGCTTCGAGCGAGTGTTCTTGAATCTGAATGGCTTGTTCGACGAGGGCGTGCTGCAGTCCCTGCGCACGCTTTACGGGCTCGGCGAGCATATATTCCGCCTCGACCTGAGCGGCCATTTCTTTGCCGTGTTCATGCGCATCCGTGGTGGTTTTTGAACCTACCAGTACCACCAAAATGATCATGATGCCGACTAAATTGGCGGTCGTATCCAGAAACGAATCCTCGCCAACTGAAATGTGTTCTTCGTCGTGTCTTGGCATGAATGCGTTCTCGAAGTTACTTAACAGAGGCTCGACGTTTGACGTTCAGTCCACTGCCTTCTAAAAGGCGCTCGAGTTGCCCATAACGACCTTCGGCACCCGGTGCGACATCTACTAACAACTCTGGTTTCCAGTAGCCACCGCCAAGCGCGATGCCCCATCCCCCGACGCGATCGGTGATTGCCTGTGCAAGTTTTTCCGCGCTGGCTTGTGGACTTTGGCCGATCGGTACGGTGACTTGATTCGACGTTGTTTTGTTGTCCTGCATCAAAACCCAACGATCGTTGTAACAAACAACGCGAATCGAGCGTACCACCGGCGTTTTGGAAAGTGGCCCTTCATTCCATGCCCAGTTGCGTCCACGCTGCCGCGCAACCGGTTGGGTTTGTGTATCGCCTGTGCCTTGACCTTGGTTACGACTCATATCCATGTTGAGCGATGGTGTGCCCGCTTGAACCGGATCGCCAGGTTTGGCTGTTGGGTCCAGAGCCGCATTAGCAGCAGGTGAATTCATAGCCGAGCCCATGGAAGCCGCACCGCTGCCGCCGCTGGCCCCGCCGGGAGCAGAGCCGCTTCCGCCTGCTTGCCCCATCGCGCCTGTTGCTGGACCGTTCGCAGCACCGCCGCTATTGCTTGGTCCGCCGTTACCTGTGCCGCCGTTCCCTGAGCCGCCACTACCTGGGCCGCCACTACCTGAGCCGCCGTTAGCTGAGCCCGTGCCAGTGTTACCACCGCTGGTACGGCTGGACGCGTCAGCAAATTCTCCATTTCCAGCACCGCCACCAGCACCATGGCCAGCACCGCTACCAGGGGAGTTTCCGCCAGCATCGCCATCTGCAAAACCGCCGTTCGCTGGGCTGCCATCACTTGATGGCGAGCCGCCTGAGCTTGAGCCGAAGTAAGAGCCAGTTGCGTCAGTCGATGCCGCGCCATTGCCGTCGGCGAAGTAACTTGATCCGCCCGGTTGACGGTTGTTGGCCCCGCCGCCAAATCCAAGTTGTTGTGAACCGGGTCCAGGGGCGCCCTTTCGTTGGCTCAAGCCTGTGCCGCCTGGTGCACTGCCTGAGCCGCCGACAGCGCGCTGACCGCTTGTACCACCTTGTGACGCTGCAAAGCCACCGCGATATCCCGAAGACGAGTTTGAGCCAGAGACTCCGTTAAAGCCACTGCCAGATCCGCTGCTAGGTCCACCGCCTGTACCTCCGCCTGTACCTCCTCCGGCCCATTCGTCTCCCATATCGCCGCCATCATCGCCAAACTCGAAGCTCTCGTTGGCGCTGCCGCCTTGATTGAGGTATTGTCGATACTTTGCCGGCATGGCCATAACCAAAGCTGCTTGACGTTCACGTGCGAGTGTCACAGCTTGATCGATCTCGGCGACAATGCCTGGCTCGCTTTCTGGGTAAGTCAATTCGAGCGACTCGTCAATCAATTCATAGCCGAATTGATCATCCCATCCCGCCATGGCTTGACGTGCCATCGCGTACGTACGCACACCCGAAGGGCGGACGATCAGCAGAGGATAAGCGGTACTGGTCAGGGCACCGTTGGCGGGCGCGAAGCGCGATCGCACCGTACGAATGGCGGCATCGAGCGGATTGCCTGGACCGTAAGGTGGGCGCAAATCAGCTAGACCGATCAGTACGCCCTCAGGCTGAATCGTTACACCTTGATTCGTGCATTCAAGGTAGATCGGACGACGGTGAGTTCCGTTGGTTCCTTGATAGGGAATGATGGCGAAGATCGGTTTATCGCCGGAGGGTTTTTCGAGTTTCTTTTTCAGATCGATGTTGGCATCGGTCAATTGTTTTTCAAGCTGCGAGATCTTGCGTTCAGTATCGGTTTCGGCAGATTTGTCCTGCGTTTGCTTTTGACCGAGCAGTACTGCGGTACGTTCGATACCTTTGAGCTCTTCGATGAGTTCTTGAATGTGTTTTTCGAGATGTTGTAATAATAATCGTTTGCGTTCAAGTTCTAAACGACGGTCATCGAGTTGTTCTTCGAAGGTGTTACGGATGAGCTGGAGATTGCTCTCGGCGTCTTCGATTTGAACTTTCTTCTCTTGCGCCATTTGCTTTGCGGTCGCTTGAGCCTGATTGACGATCAGCATCAACAACAGGACGAGCGCCCCCATGGTGCTCAGCAAAACGGCCAAGAACGGGAAAAGCGATTGAACAAAGTTGTCGCGCTGTTTACGTCGGCGGCTCATGCCGATTTCCTCTGTTCTTGGAGGTCATCAGGACCATCCAGCTTGCGAACGACGCGGGGACGAATCGGAGCACTGCGAATGATACCGGCGCGCTCAAGGCTGGTAGCGAGCAATGTGACCGCTTCGCCCACACATTGCGAAGCGTCTTCCAGTCGATGGATGTTCTCCAAGCGACTGACACTTTCAAGGATTGCGTCTTCGAGCTTACGGAGGTCGGTTGTAGCGGAGACGAGCTGCTGGATTGAATCCGTTTGGCGGATCAACTCCTTTTGCTGAGAACTCATTGCCCGAGCTTGATCGCTCAATGTCGTTTGCCACTGTTGCCAACGAGTATCGATCTGGCGAGAGCCTTCTTCTTGGATTTTTTCCAGTCGACTGGCGTGATTCTTCAATGCCGCCGAGATCGTATCGGTCAGGTTGGACGCGATGCACTCAGAAGCCACTTGAGTCCAGTTGGACCATTGCCTTTGACTTTCGGAGATTGATCGCGACCAGATATTGGCTTGTTGTTCGACGACTTGATGAATGGTTGTGACTAGGTCCGCCGTCATTTGCCTTACCGGCGAGAGTAACCCCTCTTCGGCGCCATGGGAGTCGGCAGCTAAGAATTCGATCAAGGTATCTTGAGCGCCCTGATCCATTCGCTCAAGCAAATCTTGCTCAGTGCGAACGACGATGAATTTTGCGAAAACCATGAGCAGGGTGAGGCCCAAGGCAAGAATTGTCGTATCCAGCGCAACGAGCGATGTTGATGGCGTTCCGTCTATCGACGCAAGACTGGGATGGGAAGCGAGTTGAGTGTTGGCGGATTTGACTTGGTATTGCAGTTGGGCGGATTCGGAAAAAACGATTGTGGAACCTAAAGCTCCCAGAATGGGCAGCGCCCATAGGATCGTGCGCACGAGGTTGTAACTATCGTGGTGCCGGCGCGCATCCGCCTTCGCTAGTGTCTGTAAGTCCTGTTCGAGAGACTCGCGCCGTCCTCGCTTTACCTGCAGAGTGAGAGTGCGATTGAGTCGCATACCGAACCAACTGGTTTGCCAAGCTACAGGTAGCGACAGCGAACTTGCTTCAAGCCAGCGAGGACGCTCAGCGGGCAATATGCTGTGACCGTCATGGATAAGTCTACCCAGCGCGTCCACACTGGCATCCGTCAAACGGAGTTGCGCGAGTGCAATCCGAAACTTGTTCGCCAGAAATGAGATCGCAATGAAAAACAGCAACAGTGACACGCTGGCGGTCCAGTGACTGAAGCAGAATCTCCAAAGCAACGGGTCGTTGAGTGACCCGGTGAGCATCAGTGCGTAGAGTCCGCTGGTGAGTAATATGCCGAGCGCGATGCCAGAGGTGAGTGGCTGCGAAAAACTGCTGCGATGGGTTATGCGAGTTGAACTCACGATGCACCACTTCCTGGTAGTGATCTGGTTTCGAATCAGTTCGGCATGGATAGGCCGATACATTGCGCGGATTGTGCCTAGGTAAGTCGTTCGCGTCCAGGCGAATTTTGAAGATGTTGCTTGATAGCAATGCAATGAGCTTGCTTCGAAGAATCGCGATCAGCTATATCCGAAGGCTGAGACACTCCACGAAACGATTTTGGGTCGACGGACTAAAGGCAATCAAGCATGCAAATTCAGCGACTGAACAAAATTTCATTAGCGATCATGATCGTTGTGGTAGGTTGGGTGAGCCTGTGGAGTCAAACGTCGGGTGCCCCGGGTGGTAACGTGCCACAAAGTGCCGAGCGTTTGGAGGTCGTTTCGTCTCTGTTGCCCAGTGGTGTCCAGCAGATTGTAGTGGTCGATTCGCAGAACCGATCGATGGCGATTTATCACATCGACCCCACCCAAGGCAAGCTTGCCTTGAAAAGTGTTCGCAATCTGAGCTGGGACCTGTCGATGGAGCAATTCAATGGCCAAGCTCCGTTGCCCAGCGATTTGCGGCAAGCGCGTCCCTAGTGGAGAACGATTGTCCAAATCGTTGCTGGCGCACTCAGGGACATGCCACACCCCCCACGGCACTCTGGACTCGCACTCATTTATGCCATTTGGTGGGGTTATGTCGATTAGTTGACCAAATGGCTACGTCGAATTCCGTGAAATCCTCGGCTAGATTGCTTATACGGAAGATTTTACACCTGTGAGTGTTTCGTTTTCGGGAGGCGATTAGTTACTATAGAAGAAAGCTGTGGAGGCGGTTCGTCAGCAAGCCATGGTTGGCAGAAGACGAAAATGGGCGCTTTTATGGCTGACTTTTCGCCGTTTTGCACTATTCTAGTTGCTTGAGTTTATGGACGACGACTTCGCGATGGAATGCGCTGTGACTATTGTTTTCTGGTTTTAGGAGTCCGACAAAAGATGTCAGCCCAATTCATTACGCTGGAAGAAGCTGCTAAGAAACTTGGCGTTCATACCGACGAATTGGTGGAAATGCGTTCGCGGGGCGACATTTTTGGGTATCGCGATGGTGCCAGTTGGAAATTCAAACCGGAAGAAATTGAACGCGTTGCCGCCGAAATGTTGGGCGGGGCGATGGATGAAGATCCCGCAGGTTCGTCGATTCTGATCTCAGAGCAGGATCTTGGTCCAACCGGCAGCAAACACGGTAGTACGATTGGCAGCGACATCAATGTAGGCAGCGAATCGGGTGAACCGGATAGCGATGTAGCGCTAGTGGCCGATCCGGGTAGTGGCAGTGATGTGCGTTTGATCGCGGGTAAAGGGGCTTCAGCGGATGAACCTCGTTTAGCTATGAGTGACGATGATGATGACGAATTATCCGTGGGAGACGATGTCGACGATTTGCTAGCCAGCGCTTCCGGCTCATCGAATTTGGGAAGCGATATAAAATTTGGAACAAGCCCCGAGAGCGCCATCAAGCTGGGCTCGGGAACTGGTACAGGCAGCGATATTCCAGTGTCGGGTTCGGATGCTTTTGACTTAGATTTAGGTTCAGAAGGCTCAGGGGTTCTGAGTGGTTTAAGCGGCAAGGGAAGTGAGATCATCAAGGGAGATTCGGATCCGTCGCTCGATTCGATGGATCTCGACCTGTCCGATGACGACGACGATTTAGTGTTGGGTGGTGGCAGCGATTTGGCCCTCGGAAACGACAGCGGCATTAATCTCATGAGCCCGGCAGATAGCGGAATTTCGCTGGAAGATGAACCGCTCGATTTGGCGGCCAGTGGTATTTCGGGACTCGATTTGGCTTCTGAAGGTTCTGACGCGGCATCCGGTGTGGGTTCCGGAGCAGGTTCGGCGGTTAATTTCCAGCAGGACGAAGAATTCCAACTTTCGGCCTCAGGCAGCATTGAAGCCGATGAGGATTCGGGTTCGCAAGTCATCGAGCTTGAAGACTCCTCCGAGTTCGGCGACGCAGCAGTCGCACTTCCAGCGGCAGATGGATTTGATGCATTTGGGAGCGCCGAGGGCGATGGACTCGACATGGGCGGAACGCTTGGCGCGACCTCTGCCGGGGCTGTTGTTTCGATGGGTGCTCCCGAAGTGCCCTATAGTCTGGTTCAAGTAATGTGCTTGCTGGGTATTCTGCTGTTGATGTGCATGTCAGGGATTATGGTCACCGACGTTGTTCGCAACATGTGGGCTTGGAATGATTCGAGTGCATTGACCAGTGGCTTTACCGAAATGGTATTAAGCGCCGTGGGGCAGAAAAAATAACAAAAATTGCTGCGTCGCTTTGACGACAGCGAATTTCACGCCGGCAGAGTGGCGTGACTACGGGGCTTGTTGGAAGCTTGCGCCGCAAAAATTAGGCTTCTCACCGGACGCAAATCTTGGTAGCGTCCCCCTAATACTCATTGACTGACGAATCCTGTAACCACAAGAAAGGAGTCTTGGGTGACAAACATACATTTCTCATCCAATTCGATTCGGACTTGTGGTTCGCCTTGGATATTCTGCTTTACGACCCTGTTGGCAATTGCGACAGGTTGCGGTTCGGGTAGCCAAAGGCTGACGCAATTGCAGAACGAAAACGATCGCTTGATGAGCGAATATCGGGCACAGCGCGACCAAGTGACGCAGTTAAATGAAAAGCTAGCGGTTGTTCAAAATCGACTGGCGGAAAGCGAGAAACTATTAGCTCGCCAGTCACCGATGCCTTCGAGTAGGCTGTCTCGATTGAACGATCCCAGTAGTTTGACTTCCAGCGTTCCGTCCTTCGGAGCGCAGTCGCGAGGAACCCCAACGGGCTCAACCGCGGGCGGTTCAGCAAATGGTGCCGTAAACGCCAAACCCAATAATACCGGGGGAAATCCTAGCGATAACTCAAAGTCTGCTTCGGAACTGTATTGGCGGCCAATGCGCCGCGAAGCGCCCTAATGTTGCGCCGCGTCCGTGTGGCGCACTCCAAAAAGCGCTTCCAAGAGTCGCTCCTTTCGGGCCCTCCGGGTACGACTTTTCTACACACGATGGTTATCTGATAAATGGTCGCACCCGGCAGGAGCGACCCACGTTTATTCCGAGCAAGAACGGTTTTAATGGCAGAAATTCCCTTCGCTCAGTCGATTCTAGTAGACAATTGGTAGCGAAAATCGCTAGTATCTCGAAATTGCGATTTCAGAACTCAGTATTCGCCGGTACGCCTGATTTAAGGATTGATAGCGCGAAGATCCCACCTTTACCCATCCCACCAATTTCACGCGGTATCCAATTCTGCGTGTCCGTATAGAATTACAGATCTAGCCTGTGCAGTGCCCTAGTTTTGCTAGAACACCTAACGCCAGCGAATCCGCGCTGCGGCCGACTGGCCAGTAAGACTAGGATCGCAATCAAGCGATTTTAGATGCACGAAGGCTCGGATCCGTCGGTCGATTTAATTCCCCAAACAGCTTTGGAAGTTCCATGTTCGGTTGGTCAAATGCATCTATCATCACCCATTCACTGCGAGCTGCGATTGTCTTGCTACTCTTCGGTTTCAGCGGCTGCTCTGAAGATTTGGCTATTCGGCAATACACGGTCGAAAAAAGTGAAGCCAATCGTTCTTCCTCAAGTGCCGCTGCAGCCGTAATCGAGCAGCAAATGTTGGCCGCCATTGTACCGAACCGCGATAGTACTTGGTTCATCAAGTTGACCGGCGCCCCAGCAGACGTTTCAGCGACGGAATCGCAATTCCGCGACATCATTAATTCGATGAAATTCTCTGAAACGGGTGATCCGATTTGGGAGCTATCGAAGGGTTGGACCGAGCAGCGAATTGGCGGAATGACTTTCGCAAAGCTGCAAGAGCAACAGCGAGGGCTCAGCGCCACGATTACGCAGCTGGCAAGTCCATCCCAGGCTGATCGTTCGGCTTGGCAAGAGTGGGTGAAGGTGAATGTTAATCGTTGGCGCGGTCAGCTTAAATTGGCTGAGCAAGAATGGGATACGATGAAAGCCGAGCTCGAGGAGCTCAAGCCGTTGAATCAAGGTGACGCTCGAGCGTATTATGTAAGTCTCCAAGGTAAGGGCGGTGGTCAGATGGGTGGCCCATTTTCAGGTGGCCCATTCTCGGGAGGGCAAAGGCCAGGCCCCCCGTTAGCGGGGCAGACGGGCGGAGCTCGACAAGAGAGCGCGGCACCGGAATTGAAATTTACTGTGCCCGGCGGCTGGGAACAATCGCCGGCCAGTGGTATGCGTATGGCGACCTTTAAAGTTGCTGAGGGTGATCTTCAAGCCGAAGTAACGGTTATTTCTGCCGGTGGCGACGATCGATCGAATGTAGCTCGCTGGCAACGCCAGCTGACACCGGACGCAAGCGAAGACGTGATCGATGGCGTGATGAAGGCAGCGGACCGTTTTGAGGTTAATGGCGTGCCTGCGGAGTTGTATTCGATCAAAGGTGCAGAAGGTCCCGATCAA
>JANLQO010000332.1:0-46642 GCA_031367855.1 Planctomycetia bacterium
ACACGAAAATAGCGCAACATCAAAAGGCGCTAGCCGCGGGTCTCGAAGTCGGGTGGTCAAAATTTCTCGCTGTCTACCCAGTGCTATTGTTTCTTTCGACTCGGCGCTCAAATCGGACTGGTCGTCATGATTGACCATCGCATCGAAACCTGCGGCTAGCGCCCAATGGCTCACCGATCAGCTACGCAATCACTAGGAATGGGAAAACGACTACAAAAAATCGATATTCGATCTCGGTCGCAGCATAGGCTCGGCGTCGGGTGCAATGTCGGTTGGCGATTCTTGGGATCGATCCAGTTCTCGCAGCCAATCCTCGATCGGCATCCTCGACTTCGCGCCTCGCAATGAGACGACCGATAAATGTTGCTGCAGTTAATTCGGAACTCCCATCCCATGTCAAGCACCATGCAGCGTTTTCCCCGGCGATTCATTGACATGTTTGCTTCACCACTTGACGCAGCTTGGTAGACGCTCATACTCGGCAGGATTGGCGACGCACGCGCAGGCGGACGCCATAGCAGGCCTTCGTGCCCAAACTGATTCAGTAACTACCGTAGAGGTTTAGATAGATGCGACGAGCCAAGATTACGATTGTGGGCGCCGGCAATGTCGGTGCAACCTGTGCTCACTGGTGTGCAGCAGGCGAATTGGGGGACGTGGTCTTGCTGGATATTCCGGCTACCGAGAACATGCCCAAAGGCAAAGCGCTCGACCTGATGCAAGCCTCGCCCATCATGGGTTTTGACAGTCGCATCGTGGGCACGACCAGTTACGAAGACGCCAAGGACAGCGACGTCGTAGTAGTAACCGCAGGTATCGCTCGTAAACCAGGCATGAGCCGCGATGATTTGCTGAGCACCAATGCGAAGATCGTTAGCTCAGTGGCCGAAGAGATCAAGAAGAGTTCGCCCAATGCGATCGTCATTGTCGTCAGCAATCCGCTCGACGCCATGGTTCAGCAAGTTTTGAAAGTAACCGGATTCCCCTCGAAGCGCGTTATTGGTCAGGCGGGTGTGCTCGATACGGCTCGCTATCGCACGTTTTTGGCGATGGAACTAGGTGTGAGCGTCGAAGACATCTCGGCACTGCTGATGGGCGGCCACGGCGATACGATGGTGCCCATGCCAAGCTGCACTTCCGTAGGCGGTATCCCGGTTCAACAATTGCTCAGTGCCGAACGACTGGCTGAGATCGTCGAGCGAACCCGCACAGGGGGAGCTGAAATTGTTTCGCTGCTTAAGACCGGCAGTGCCTATTACGCACCAGCGGCTGCGACAGCTCAGATGGTCGAAGCGATTGTGCGAGATAAAAAACGTTTGATTCCCTGCGCAGCCTACTGTGACAAGGAGTACGGTGTGGGTGGTTATTACGTCGGCGTGCCTGTTATCTTGGGCAGCAGCGGAGTTGAAAAGATCGTTGAACTCAAGTTGACACAGCAGGAGCAAGCGGATTTCCACAAGAGCGTAGAAGCTGTGAAGCAGTTGGTCGCATCGATGCAACAATTACTTTCCGCCTGATTTTAGCTAGCAACCGCTGGCGAGAAGCTTTCCCTTGTTGCATCGTTTTTCGAGTTGACGTTGACGAACAGAGGGCAACTGCATAAAACCGCTGTCAGTCTCGCAACTAGTTCCTGTTCTCCTATGCGATTGGCGACTAAATGCGCAACCGTCTTGATTGTTCATCATCAGATCTATCGACTCGGCTTGAAAAACTTTACTCTACGCTTACTTCGACTGCGGAGTACTCGCGGGCGACTTCATTCGGATCTTCCATTTGTCTGTTTGGACCTGAACGCTACGAGCCGCGTTACGAATATCCCCTGATCGTTTGGTTGCATAGTTGCAACAGCAGCGAACAAGAACTCGGGCATTTGATGCCCAACCTCAGCATGCAGAATTACGTGGCCTGCGCCCCACGTGGTACGCGCGCCTCGGATCCTTGCGGTAAGCAATTTCAGTGGGGTACCTCGGCCACTTCGACGGCAGTTGCGGAAGAAGCCGTTTTCGCAGCGATCGATGCGGCCACAACACAGTTCTCCATCGCTCGTGAAAAGATCTTCCTTGCCGGTTTCGATAGTGGCGCCAGCATGGCTTGGCGCATTGGGCTTCGATACCCCGATTACTTTGCCGGCGTGGTTAACGTCTGTGGACAGTTTCCTACTCAAAACCAGCCCTTGGCCAAATTAGCGGCTGCACGTCACTTGCCGACACTCTGGATGTACGGCGAAGAATCGCATGCCAGCGGAGTAGATCATATCTGCGAAGCGCTGCCCGTCCTGCACGCCGCGCGTTTGTCAGTAGGACTACGTCAGTATCCATGCGGCGACGAATTGCTAACCAACATGCTGTCCGATATGAACAGTTGGATCATGGAACGCGTCACCCATCAACCCGCTCGTTTTGATGAGATTCGCGAAGAGAGTTTTTCTCGCAATTAATAATTAGGCTCTGTTTGGTTGGGCTCACCCCACTAATCGGCAGAATCGTTTTCTTCTGCCTGTCTCTTCAAGCCATACTTCCGCTTTGACTCAACGGTTCTTTTGCAGCGGTCTAGTTACTAACGCACAATTCAATAGCCGATTCAATTCTGGGGATGGGATGGTACTCCCTGGCTGGAGTCTGGCTACTGGGCACTTCTATGGGCACTTCTATCGAAGAATTGGTCGCGATCCGATTATGTTCTCTAAGAAAATCATGATGCTGGCAGGCGCGGGAGTCGCCGTCGTGGTTTTATTTGGAGCCATCTTCACGTACGCGGTCACCAGCGGATCCGGCCCGAAAAAAGACATCAAACTAGCACTTTCGCTGCTGGATGATCAGCGTTGGGACGTAGCGGGTCGCATTGCAAGAGATCTGGAAGCAGCAGGAGATATCGACAAAGAGAGCGATTCCGCATGGCATTTTGTGCAAGGTGTTTCGACGGCTCAGGCCGTTCAAGACAAACTGGAATCGCCCAAGAACCGACAGTCGCTGTGGACCGCCATTGAGCACTTAGAGAAATCACAGGAATTAGGATTTCCGCTCGGCTACAAAGGCGTTGGACAGTTTTATCTCGGCTTTAGTTACTTTCATACGTTCAAATGGCCCGAAGCGGTCGAACTGTTGAAACAGTCGGCCACGAATTTGCCTCAGCGAAGAAGTGAAGCCCTCAGTATGGCAGTCACGGCAGCGCTGCGCGCAAGACCGGTCGATGTTGCATCGGCGCGCGAGAGCTTGGCGATATGGCAGGCGATCCCTGGATTGTTCGATGCCGAATGGGCCCGCATTCGACTGTGCGAAGCCGAACTCGCACTGGTTGGCAACGACACCGACAAATGTGAAGCGGAGCTGGCGAAGATCGATTCCAAGTTGAAGGAAACTGCTGAAGCGGACCTAATGCGGGGCCGCTGGCGGTTGAACGCCGCCGAAGAGTCCGAGGACGAGTCAAAAAAATCGGAACTGCTAACTCAAGCTGAGGCTCATTTCCGTCGCTGCGCCCATTCGTCGTTGACACCCAACGAACAACGACGGCAAGCGACCTACTTGCTCGGACGTGCGCTGCGAGCTGAGGAAAAGTACGACGAAGCACTCAGCACCCTCAGCGGCACACGTCAACGAAATCCTGGTTCCTCAGAAGCGGTTGCCTCGGGTCTTGAAGAGGCGGAGATTCTCCTGGAACTTGAACGTCCCGAAACCTGCATCGAAACCGTTCGCCACGTGCTTCGCGATCTAGGCAACGTGCAACTATACAACCAGCAATGGGTAACCATTGAGCAAATGCGCGGGCGTCTGCTCGAACTGGGTCGACAACTGCGCATGCATGGCGATTACCAACGAGCGATCGATTTGGCAGGTTACTTTCCCGCCGTCTTCCCACGCGGCGACGCAGTAAAACTGCAAGCGGAAACCCATTATCAGTGGGCGGAAGAATTCGCCAGTCAACCGTTCGCAGCGGCGGATATGGCAGAGCATCGAGAAGCATTGCACAAAAAATTCTTCCTGGCCGGACAGTTCTTTGAAGAACTCTCTCGCATTGAAATGAGATCCGTTGATTATCCGAACATCGTATGGCAAGCCAGCGAGTGCTTTCAGCGAGCCAGCGATCTGGAATCGGCTAACCGCTTACTTACGGAGTATTTGAAGTTCGAAGAGCGAACGAAGCAGCCTCGAGGCTATGTGGCGCTGGCCCAGAATCGGCTGAACGCAGGCGAGTGGAAGAAGGCGATCGTCTCGCTCCAGCACTGCATCAAAGAATATCCCGAACATCCGATCAGCTACGATGCAAGACTCCTCGCCGCCAGGGCTCACAATGAGCTCGAAGAACTGGATACGGCAACCGAGTTGTTGAAGCAGAATCTCTATGACGGCAAACTGGAACCGACCAGTGAGACCTGGCGGAATTCGCTGTTTGAACTCGGCTCAATGGTTTTTAAGCTCGCGGACAAACTCATGCTTGAAACCGAGTTAGGCCCACAGACCGATTGGGGGGCGCTGTCCAAGAAGCTCGAAGAAAGTCACCACACGTTCCTGGACGCCGTTCAGCAACTGAGCGAGGCTTCGTCGCGTTGGAAAGATGACCCTCGCTTCTTTGAGACGCGCTACTTGATCGGCAAATCCAACCGCTTAGCCGCTGAGTATCCGGATCGTTTGCTCAATAGCAATCAAGTTACTATCGAAACCGTTCGTCGCCAGTTGTTGCAACAGCGTCGCGATCTGCTCGAAGGTGCGCTCAGCGATTTTCAGTCACTGCACGCTGATCTCAATGCGATGCAAGAAGTGGGTGGTCTTTCGGAGCAGCACAAGGCGATCCTCCGCAACAGCTATTTCGGCGAAGCTGATGCCTTGTTCGCGCTCGCGCGCTACGAAGAAGCGATTCTCGCGTACCGAAATGTCGGCAACCGATTTCTGAACCAACCCGAGTCGTTGGAGGCCTTCGTGCAAATTGCTCAGTGCCAACGCAAACTGGGTCAATCCGAACAGGCAAAAAGAACACTGATTCAAGCGGAACAAGTGCTGCGACGCATTCCCGCAGAGTTCGATTCGCAATTCCCCGTCGTTACTCGTTCATCCCGCGCCGATTGGCAAAAGTTGATCGGTTGGATGCAAACCTGGTAAGCACCGAGCGCGAAATCGTTTAACCCGGATTATTCGTAACCCGAAGCGTAAGTTTTGAAGACTGCTCGCTTTTTGTCTTTTCGGGCCAAAGGCCCACAATTTACCTAGCCCAGCCCATCGGGCAACGCTGTGAAGCATTTCGAAGTGCCGATTTCGGAGAAATCGGCCTACAGTAGATCGATTTCTCCGAAATCGATGCGCGCATGACGCATGAATACCAACAGTTTCCTAGCACAAAATGCTTCACTGCCGGGCCGTTGGCCCTGCGATTCATTACGCGTCGGATTACGATTTCCCATCACAACATCTCGGCGGCTATCTCCCTGGGGTGCGGCTTCACGGCTTGCCCAGGCAAGGATGTGAGGATGACGCAACCGGTCTGGCGTTCAACATCCAGCCAGGCAATGGTGCCAGTCGACCCCGTATGACCAAACGCGCTCGGTGTACAGTGCTTGCCCAGTGCTGAACCGATCGCAAATCCAAGCCCACGCGGTAAGATGCCTGCCGGATTGTGATTGCGTACCATCAACTTGGTCGTTCCAGGCGACAAGAATTTCGCGTTGATGCTCACGAATGCCTTGAGGAATTTAGCAACATCGCCAGCCGACGCGTGAACGCCGCCCCAAGGCGCTCCCAACTCGCGCCAATAGCGACTATTCCAATCCCAGTCCTTGGCGGTCGGATCACCGCCGCCAGCTTCGGGCGCTGCATTCTCCGTTTGAACAGGCACCGTTAATTCCTGTTTCAAGTTTCCAAGTCCAAGCGCCGAACGCGTCATCTGCAAGGGCTTGAAAACCGCTGCATCGACCCAGTCCAAAAAGCTCTTCCCGGATAAACGCTGGGCAATTTCAGTGGCTAACAAAATTGCCATGCTCGAATACTCATACATGGTTCCAGGCTCAAAGCCCAAAGGCACTCGCATCGCTTCGGCGACAAACTCGGTTAGGGGTGCGTGGCTTTTACGCAAGCGAGCGTTGTTGGGCAATTGATCCGGCAGGCCCGAAACATGGGTGAGCAAATGCTGCATCGTTACACGCTCGCGAGCTTGTCCCTTGAATTCTGGCAAATACTTTTGAACGGGGTCCGTCAATTGAAAAGCCTGTTGGTCGAAGAGCGACATGAGCCCCGCCACGCAGATGGGCTTGGAGATTGAGCCCAACAAGAAAGAACTATCGAGGTCCGCTTTACCGTAGGCCCGTTCGAGCGAATGATTTCCAATATGAGCCACGATGGTGGCTGCGCGGACTTGGCCAGACTTGACCGCGTCAGCCAAGACCTGTGCGGCGGCTTCGAGTTGCGAGGCCGAGTCGGCGGAGGCAATTGCCGATGATTGATTCATAAGTATTCCAACCCCTGTTCCTAAAATAAATGGCCGACGCTGCATGGTTTTACCGGTTGATTTCGCAGTTGAATTCCGTCGTGTGGGGTGACGACTAGTGTATACCAAAATAGTGAATTCGCGCTGATCAGTGATCATGTAGGGTGGGTCGAGGGTACGAGACCCACCGATTACCAATCATGGTGGGTTTCATTCCCACAACCCACCCTACCCCGTTGCCGGAGGCAGCACCGCTGTCCATCAGTAGCTATAATTGAAGGTCCTACCTCTCACCTCCCGCCTCCGTCTTAGAGTTTTGCAATGCGCGTGTTGATTTGGTCCATTCTCGTTCTGGCCTGCTCGGCAATAAAGAGCATTGCGGGTGAACCTGAACTCGTTTTCGAGCGCGATGTGCGTCCGATATTTAAAACACACTGCTTTCAATGTCATGGCGAGGAGGATAAGCGCGAAGCGGAACTAGACTTGCGACTGGTCCGGCAATTGAATGTCGGTGGGGAATCAGGCGCCGCAATCGTGGCGGGGAACGCGAAAGAAAGCCTGCTTTGGCATCGCATCGAAGCGAGCGAAATGCCGCCCAAAGGAAAACTCTCAGAGAATGAGAAGCGGCGAGTGCATGATTGGATCGAGCAGGGAGCCAAGACCGCCCGGCCTGAACCAGCCCACGTTCCCAATGAAACGGAATGGACCGAAGAGGAACGCGGATATTGGGCGTTCCAAACCGTCCAGCGACCGCTGACACCCGCCGTGAAAAACACGGAGCAAGTTCGCACGCCGATCGACAACTTCCTGCTCTTCGAACTTGAGTCGCAAGGTCGCAATTTTTCGCCGCCCGCCGATCGAGCAACACTGGCGCGGCGACTGGCTTTTGATCTGCTCGGAGTGCCGCTCGCGCCTGAACACATGGCAAGCTTTATGGCGAACGAATCTCCCGATGCTTACGATCAATTTGTGGATAAGTTATTGGCGTCACCTGAGTACGGCGAGCGTTGGGCGCGACATTGGCTAGATCCCGCCGGCTACGCGGACAGCGATGGCTACACGGAGAACGATCGAGAGCGACGCTGGGCCTATCGATATCGCGACTACGTGATTCGCTCTCTCAATCAAGACAAACCCTTTGATGATTTTATTGTCGAGCAATTGGCCGGCGATGAACTCGTCGCTCAACCGTATCAGAACCTTGGTCAAGATGACATTGAACGCTTGACGGCAACGGGCTTTCTGAGAACCGCTCCGGATGGAACGGGTGACGTCGGCGATCAGAACACGGCCCGCAATGACGTGGTGGTTGAGACCATCAAGATCGTGTCCACCTCGCTACTAGGGGTCACGGTCGGTTGTGCCCAGTGCCATTCCCATCGCTACGACCCGATTTCACATCAAGACTACCATCGCATCCGAGCTCTCTTTGAGCCCGGGCTGGACTGGAAAAATTGGCGTGACCATGGGGCGCGACAAATCAATTTGTGGACCGCAGAAGAGCATGCTGCTGCCGCTCAGGTCGATCAAGAGCTGCGCGAGATTGAAGGTCAGCGGGCTGCGGCGCTGCAGGATATTGTTAATGGTATCTTTGAGAAAGTGGTTGCCACACTTACCGCTGAGCAACAGCTTGTGGCGCGCGAAGCCAAGACCACTGCGACCGACAAACGAACACCAGTCCATCAGCAGATACTCAAGGATTACCCGCGTTTGAACGTGGACGGGGGCAGCGCGATCTTGTACGAACCCAAGCTGATCGCGGATCATAACAAGAAGTTTGAAGAGCTGATCGCGGCCGCCAAAGCCAAACGACCAGTAGACAACTTTATCGATTGTCTAACGGAAGTGCCCGGACACAAGCCAGTCACCTATCGTTTCTCGCGCGGCGATCCTCAGCAACCTCGCGATGAAGTTTCGCCAAGTGAATTGAGTGTCCTGCCGACGGGCTACATACCCGATGATGACCCCAGCCTTCCAACCACTGGCCGAAGACTGGCCTTTGCAAGACATCTCACCAGTGGTCGTCACCCTTTAGTTGCTAGAACGCTCGTCAATCGATTTTGGATGCACCATTTTGGTCGCGGAATCGTACCGACCCCAGGCGATTTTGGTCGCTTGGGCGAGCCACCCAGTCATCCGGCGCTGCTCGACTGGCTAGCAGATGAATTTATTCGCAGCGGCTGGAGTCTAAAGTCACTCCACCGCTGGCTGGTGCGTTCTGCAGCCTACCAGCAATCTTCAGTTCGATCGAAAAACGATGCCGATACTGAAAATCATTATTGGGGACGGATGTCGGTACGACGTTTGGAAGCGGAAGCGATTCGCGACGCGATGTTAGTGGTTTCTGGGATGCGAACGCAAGTTATGTATGGACCAAGTTCGCCAGTCAACCCCGATGAATTTGGACAAGTGGTTATCGGCACTGCCACCCGTGACGGTAACGGAATCATGGTTACGAAGAGCGAAGATACGCCTGAGAAGTTCCGCCGCAGTCTCTATATTCAAGTTCGTCGATCCCTGCCGCTGGGTATGCTCGAGCCATTTGATTTGGCCGCTGTGAGCCCCAATTGCGATCGCCGCGCGTCGTCGACCGTAACGCCGCAGTCGTTGTTGATGATGAACAACGAAGTCGTTTTGACTTTGGCGGAACGATTTGCAGTGCGCGTTGAGCGTGAAGTGGGCAGCGACCCTGCGGCACAAGTGACTCGAGCCTGGTGGTTGGCCTTTGGTGTTCAGCCAGATCAGAACGAATTGACAGCCGGTATCGCACTTTTGCTATCAGAGCGCCAGCACTTTCAACGAGTAATGGACGCAATGGCTGCCGCTACCCCGCCCACCGATAAACCGAATGAAAAACCGGCTGGAATGGCTTCGCCGCAGCAGCAGGCTTTGGCACTGCTGTGTCAGGCACTTTTTTCCTCGAACCGCTTCCTGTATGTGGACTAAGAAGATGCCCATCGAACTCTCCAACGTTAGTGCTTCGCGGCGGCATTTTATTGCTGCGCAAGGATTCGGACTGACATCGGTAGCGCTTTCCTATCTCATGGCAAGAGAGGCTAGAGCAGAGAAGGCTAAGCCGATAACGGAGCAGCGAGTTTTCGATCTGACTCCCAAAAAGCCCCCGCGCACACCGCAATGCAATGCGATGATTTCGCTATTCATGCAAGGCGGACCCTCGCATCTCGACCTGTGTGATCGCAAGCCCGAGTTGGCCAAGCGGCACATGCAGAATTTTCCGGGCGACATCAAATATGACAATGCCGCCGAATCATCTGCCAAACTTTGGTATGGGCCGTGGAAGTGGTCGCGGCATGGTGAGTCGGGTTTGGAATTGAGCGAGTTGCTACCCCAGTTGGGAACGATCGCAGACGATGTTACGCTCGTGCGATCGATGCAAACCGGTGTCAACAATCATGGGCAATCAATCTACTCGCTGCATAACGGACGCATCACCGGTGGCAGACCAACGCTGGGTGCCTGGCTGACTTACGCTCTGGGCAGCGAAGCCGATAACCTGCCAGCCTATGTCGTGTTGACCGACCCCGGCGGATTGCCAGTACTGGGTACCGATTGTTGGCAAAACGGTTGGCTTCCGTCGACGTATCAAGGCACTGTCGTGCGGCCCAAAGAGCCAAGGATTTTGAACCTTGATCCCCCCAGTCGGCTGACCGGCGAACCTCAGCGCCAATTTCTTGACTACTTGCGCGGAGTCAATGAACGCCATCTTGCGGAACGACAGGGTGAATCGGATTTGGCGGCTCGAATCGCAACTTATGAACTTGCTGCCCGCATGCAAACCTCCGCGAAAGAGGCGCTTGACTTGAATCAGGAGACGACCGCCACGCGCCGCGACTATGGACTGGAAGATGACGCCACCCGCGAATTTGGCTCGCGGTGTCTGATCGCACGCAGGCTTGTTGAGCGCGGGGTCCGATTTGTGCAACTCTACACTTCGACGCAGCAGTGGGATCATCATGGCGGCATCGACAAAGCCCTTCCGGCAGCTTGTCGCAAGATAGATCGTCCCTCAGCGGCCTTGGTTCGAGACCTGAAAGAACGCGGTCTGCTTGACACTACATTAGTTCATTGGGGCGGCGAGATGGGAAGGTTACCAGTGATTCAGAACGAGGGCAATGTTGGGAGAGATCACAACACCTACGGTTTCAGTTCATGGTTCGCCGGTGGTGGTATCAAGTCAGGTTTCGTCTTTGGCGAGACCGATGAGTTCGGGCATAAGGCGATCAAAGATATTGTCACGCACTCAGATTTCCATGCGACAGTCATGCACCTGTTTGGCCTCAACGCCACAGACGTCACCTTCACTCGCCCCAACGGTCCGGCTTCCATCCTTGATGGTCAAACCGGTCGCGTTGTGGCTGAGATTCTGCGCAGTCCGATGGTTACATAGCAAGTATCGGCGACACTTTCGAGTTGCAACCGCGCTGCCGATACCATTGAGTAGGATCGACCAACGCCCGAGTGTCCGAGGGCGGTGAGCCGAACGCGCTAGCGTCGGGCGGCCGAAGCAATACGATAACCATTACGTAGGATCGCCCCGGCCCGACGCTAGCGCGTTCGGCGCACGAGGAATAGCAGGCGCCGAAATGAACGATACAAAATGTTATTTCATCACTTGGACTACGTACGGTACGTGGCTGCCAGGCGATGCTCGAGGATGGCGAAAGAGACGCGGTGGTTATCAAATATCCAGACCGCAACTGGAGGAGTGGTGTCGAAAACAAATGCGAGGTGAAGCGGTTCTATTAGCATTACACGACCGTGAGGCAGTCGAGAATTCGTGCCGGGCAGCGCTGTCTGTGAATCGCGGGGCGATGCCCACCCAGTTAAACGACCTATTTTCGTTAGAATTCTCTTAAAAATCTAGCTTATTCAACACTACATCTTAACGCCCGTAACTTTGGTCAGTGCCATAAAGGCAGACTCGAGATTGGTTTCTTGTTCAGCAAATCGTTTGAAGCGAAAGCCCGCGCTAATCAAGGCGTTCGACAAAACGCTGAAGTCATGTGTGCCTTCGATTAACTTGACTTGCAGAACTCCTTTTTCTTCGTCAATGCGCTCGACCAATGGGTGTCCTTCAAGAATTTTCGCGGCGTTGCTTTGTTGGTCTGGAGGTGCGATCTCGATCTGTAAAAGCGTTTGCGGACGGACGGTTTTGATCAGCTCGGTAATGGATGCATTGAAACCCATCTCGCCGCGATTGATAATGCCGACTTTGTTACAGATGTCGGCCAATTCCGGGAGAATGTGGCTGCTGACGATGATGGTCTTACCCATCTCGCCGAGCTTTCGAAGCAGGTTGCGCATCTCGATTCGAGCCCGCGGGTCGAGGCCGCTCAGCGGTTCGTCCAACAGCAGCACGGCGGGATCGTGCAACAACACACGAGCTAACCCAAGCCGCTGCGTTTGTCCGCGTGAAAGGGTGTTTGCATAAGCGTCGCGTTTGAAATCGAGGTCGACAATTTCAAGCATTTCATCGCAGCGTTTGCGCCGCTGGGGGCCATTGATACGATATGCGGCGGCGAAAAATTCAAGGTATTCAATCACCGTCATGTCGTCATAGACACCGAAAAAGTCAGGCATGTAACCGACTAAGCGCCGAATCTCTTTGGGATCGGTGTAGATCGAGTTCCCGCAAACGTAAGCTTCCCCGTAAGTGGGCGTGAGCAGCGTTGCAATGATCCGCATGGTAGTTGTCTTGCCGGCACCGTTGGGTCCGATGAAGCCGAACAGGTCGCCTTGCTCCAGATCCAAGTCGATGTTTCGGATGGCAAACATGTCGCCATACTTCTTGGTCAGATTGATGGTTTTGATCACGGCTAATCGGCTTTCAAATTCACTTGCTTTGATTCTGCACAACGGGAAAAACCAATCGCACCCAGGTTTGATCCATATCTTGCTGCGCGCTCGGTGTACTGGCGTCACCGCTGACATTCAGCTTTGCGAGCGGTTGATCGATGCGACCAATCAAGATGGCTCGATTCAGCATGAGCAAGTTACTGAAGTCCAAGTGCGGTTGATAGCGATGTAGCAGCGTGGTGTAATTTGGCCCCGAGGCGGCTTTGTAGAACATCAGCATTTCGAGTAGACGTGGAACTGAGTTGCGATCGGCCGGATTCCAGGGAGTAACTTGTTCACTGCCTTGAATAACGCGGCGGCCGTTCAGGCGGCGAGGAAGATCTTTGGGAATGGTTTCGAAGGACACACGAATCGCTTGACCGGGCAGAATGCGGCTCGGCATGCTGTAATACCAGTGATGGTAGAACAACATGCAGTCTTTCAAGTCAACCGTCAGCGGATTGACTACACTGCCTTCCAGTTGATCGATTCCCGGAATTTCTTTCAGTGCACTTTGATTTTCGAATTCCATGTGCTGATGCCAAGTCGCAGAAATGCACTTAGTTCCAGCTGTGGGAATGCCAACTTGTTGCAATGTAGACCCGAAGGAATTCCGCTCGATCGCATAGGCAGGCATGCCGAGGTCGGTGTTGAGTTGGGACATGATCCCACCAAGTCCACGACCGGGAAGCCCCTGCCAGTCGAGCGACGCATCTGAATCTGGCACAGTCGCTTGGATGTCAAGATTCACTTGCCGAGCCTTGCCGCTGTACACATGGCTCCAGAAGTGACCGGTTGCCTGCTTCGATTCCGCATCGATGTCGATGACTTGAACACTGTTGACTCGCACTTCGTCTGGCCGCAATTGGGAGTGGAGCGCGATTAGGCCGAGGCTACTTAGGGTGAGCACACTCCCTGCAAAGTACCAGCTGAAGTCAGGGCGTTTTAGCCACTTAACCGAAAGGAAGTAATCGCACGGGCCGATGACGACCAGAAGCACCACAATGATCGCCACCGCTTGTCCGAAAGACACCACTATTAGTGAGGGAAAAACATCGAGCGAAGCGCGTAATTGGCCAACAAGATCGTCATAGCCTAAATAAGATGAATTTCCGACTTGCACGTCCAGTGATTTCTCAGCAACTCCCAGATCGATGGTGCGACTGAGCAGCAACCGCCAGAGCTTTTTTCGGTCCGGCCACTGGGCAAATGCAGGTTGTTCTAAATCACTGGCAACCAATTGAATGGTACCGAATCCATGCGCGTACCGGGACATCCAAGGGAGTCGACGGTTGAGAGAATCCTGCAGCATTAGGTCGATCGTTGCTGAACCGACAGACAGACGTGTAACTTCGAACGGGTCGATGGGATCTTTGGTACCGACGACATTGGATTCGAGCGGACCGGGGTTGGTCACCTTGCCAAAATCAAGCACTTCGCCAGGAAGCAGCGCCGCGAATTCCTTGAGTGAGCTAAGTTGCTGCGAGTTGGGACCAAGCGCAATCAAACACGCGCCACCGTCTCGAATCCATCGATCGAGCGCTTGCCACTGGGCGGGAAGAATTGATTGCAGCAGACCCAGATCGTTCGTGGGTAGTACCACCAGGTCGCAAGAGGCAAAGCAAATGGAGGAATCTGGCAAATCTTCGGCAGCTTTGATTGTCGCAGTAGTAAAGGTTGTCGCAGTGCCCGCGAGATTCGCGGAGCTGGCCGTTTCGACACCTTGGGTTGATCCAATCGCGACAATGAAGGGTTGCGTCGATGGGAGAGCGGCGGGAAACTCATCTGCCTCAAAGCGTCTTTCCGCGATCAGCCGATCAGCAGCACCCAATATGCGCAGCGTTACCGCGGCTTGCTGGCGACCAATGCGAATGGGAATCCAAACGCTGTTTGCCCCCGTCTCCAACCGCGTGAATTGCGATGCCGTCAGTTGGCGTTCATAGGAGACCGTGACTCCGTCGCCGTCGGGCGTCTGCAATTCAACGGTCAGCGGCTCAGACGCCTGCGATTCGGACGTTTGCCAATCGAGGCCGATGATTTCGACGCGGACTGGACAAACATGCCCCAGTTTCCACTTACCCGAGAAACCGAACTGCAAACTCAGTTCAATATCGGCCACTTCGGCAGCGCGCGAACCGGATGGCTCTTGGGCGACTGCGAAATGCGGATCCGCAACTGCGACACAGATGCTCAGTAGGGTGAGGTAGGTACGTTGCAAAGGCATCAAAAATAGAGCTTGAATTAAGACCAAAACCAGTAGCGGAAAGATGACCCAGCCTCGAGGAGAAACCGCCAGCCAAACTCCTTCGTAGGTACGCAGGTAGAGTTCCAGCGGTTGGTAAGCGAGCCCGGTTTCGCGTACGATTGTGACTGATTTTTTGCGGTTGGGTATCCGTGGCGAAGGCGCGCTTCTACCAGTGTAGAACGATTGTCCCCAATCGTTCCCAAGCCAGTGTAGAACTATTGTCCCCAATCGTTCCCCCGAGCAATCGGAACAAATTCTCTACTCTGGGGGCAGTCGTTTCACTGCGATGTTGCGAAAGTACACGACACTTTGCGGGTCATGGGCTTGTAAAGCAAACGAGCCTTCGGCTAATCGCCGCTCGAATTCCTTCGAAAACGGCTCTTTTCTTTCTGGTTCCGTGTAGTCGACCATCGTTTTGCCGTTAATCTTCAGCTCGATATGGCGACCATTGACGATGATCTCTTGGGTGTACCATTCGTCGTCCTTGATACCTGGATCGGCCACATCTTTTACAGCGTACAGTCCGCTTGATTTCTTGACATCGGAATGCGACACGTTGACTTGGCATTCGTAACCAAACTTTGGCCAACCACTGTCTTGGTACTTGGTGTGGAAGTAGATGCCGGAGTTACTTCCCTTGGTCGTTTTGACTTCTGCCTTGAAATGAAAATTCTTAAATGGCTTTTGGTCGCCGATGTAGAACAAATGGCTGCGCTCGCCGTGGCAGACCAGCATCCCGTCCCTAAGTTGCCAACTGTCGGTGTTCTCGTTGGCTTTCCAGCCGTCCATCGATTTACCGTCAAAAATCGTCTTGAAACCATCTTGAGCGGCGGCAGGTGGGACTGGGCAAGGGAATGCAAGTGCAGAAAAAAGTAGAATACTAAGTAGGCGATGAGCCATTTGGGAACTCCAAGCAGAAAGTTTTGAAAACGAAAAAGGGCCAAGTGCTCACGCGGGCACCTGACCCAAGTTAAGTTGTGTTGAATTGCCGGGGTTTCATCAAAGCGCTCCACCCCAGCCATCCTAACGCAAATTCGATTATTTGCCGTCCTTGTCGCCACCAGGTGACAGATTTGCCTTCATACGAGCGCTATAAGTTCGCTTCTCAGCGTCTCCGCTCTTCTCTTCTTCCAACTTCTTGAAGATATCGTTGAGACGTTCTGCGAATTTTTCCGGCGACTTTTTGAACTCGGCCACCGGAAACTTGTCTTTTTCCAGGGCTTCGTGAACAGCGTTGCCGTAGTAATTGCGGACTTTCTTTTTGTTTTCTTTTTCAACATGGCAAACGTTACATTTGGCGTCTTCGATAGCAGCCTTAAACTCCGGCGTCGCTTTGTCGGTCAGATACAACTTCTTGAACTGATCCGCCAGTTGCTTGATCGCGAACGCAGGGCGCGCAGCCGATGTTGAAATTGCCAACACCAACGCGACCATCAAAAAATTCTTCATCCAGTATCACTCCTCTAATTTTCACTTAAGCAGATTCGTAACCAGCACTCGCCAATTTTCTAACAATCTGCCTCAAAGTCAATTCAAACTCGCTTCCCACGGATTTGGGTAGCAATTATTCACCTGAACAAGTGTGCATTCAAAATGCCATTAAATCAAGCCTCTTATGAAAGGGCAGAAGGCTGAAGAAGAAATCAGAGCCGGGAAGAGCGTGGCTGCTACGGAGAATTTAAACGTTGGCGCGAGCAAACAATTATCGGCCGGACCCTACTCCACCAAAATAGGGGCCAGCATTATGGGCTCATAGCCTGGCCTAAACAGGCCTGGTTTCAACCCAAAATCCTCAGCTTTCAGCGCGTGGAGTGCAGCAATTTGCAGAACGGGTGATTGCCAACTAACCGTCCATTCATTGCCGTATTCTTGGAACCATGCGGCCTCGGCACTTGAAAACTGAATGGGTATTTCGACTTCGTCACGAGTAAGACACTTACAAAGCAATTCAGTCTTGGCTTCATAAGCGTTCTCGCCGCCTTGCAAATGCATGAGATCATCTAAGTCCTCGGAATGTTGCACTCCCTCGATCAAAAAATGCGGTTTGTCCGGTAGCGACCAGTAAACACAATTCTTGCTATTGCGATTGAAAGCCAACGAAGGCGCGGATTCCTGCCGATATAGAATCCTTGCAAATCCTTCAGCTGTCACGAAGGTAGTATTTTGGCAGTACATTCGCATCACCGGTGGCATCCGATCGTCTCCCTCTGCAGCGGCCACATCGACCGCGAAACCGCTTAGACCTATGAGAACTTGTTTCAGTTCGATTTCGATACGCTGGCTGGCCGTGATTTTAAAGAGCGACGAATCGCCGCGAATAACGCTGTTTTTCAAGGTAACGGACGAAGGCTCATGCGGTTCACTTTTGGCGCGCTCGTCAGCGCGGCTTGCCGGCGTACTGGTTGGACCGCGTCGCTGGCTGTCATAAACGGTTACAACCGAGGCATTAAAAGCTAACCGCGTTCCCTTGAGAGTAATTCGGCATCCATCCAAATCGAGTTTCCCACCCGTGCCGACTCCAAAAACGGAAACATCATGGGTTGGAATGTCCAAAGCAACATTAACATCAAAGTTCAAGTCCAAGCACTGGAGCGATTGGCTCGCAACTTCGATCAAGCTCTCGCCGGGTTGAAGCCTAGCCAGCAAACTCGGTGCGAATTCGATGGTTGCGCGGCTGCTCAATGACCCTGGAAGCATACCAGCCAGCGTTCCAGAGCGAATCGTCAAGCCAGAACGGGCAATGCGCATCGAACTATCGACCGCGACGCGTCCAACAATCTCAATGGAGCGGATATCCGTTTCAATTTCAGCGCGACGCAACGCGTCAGCCAGTGAACTGGTCCATGCTTGGTGATCGACACCTGTCGGCAACCGGTTGCTGACCACCAACGTCGAAATGGATTTCGGTGATCCGATTCCAGATAGATCATTTTCACCCGACAAGGTGGTTTCCGGCGTGAATTCTTCGGGCAATGGAGTTTCAAAGGGAGGCGTTGTGCTGCGTGGACCCGCTGGATTCAACTTCGCCGGCAAAGTTGCTGAAACTCTGGGTTCATCGGTGACGGAAAACGGACGACTGGGATACGTCGGGGGTGAATTCTGGTTGTCAGGGCCTAGCTTCGCCACGTCCGAAGTGAGTCCAAGATCCGATTCGCTAAAGGGTTTAAGCGGAGTTATTTCCGTGGTTGCTGGCTGCTCGCTGACAGCTTCGAAATTGGGAGTCGGGATCGTGAAAGTACTGCTGAGCGATTGCACGCTCTGCATCCAAAGCGTGCTACCCAACAGGACCGCCGCAGCGACCATCCATGGCAGATTGGTTTCAAGTAACGAGCGCTGTGCGACACTAGGAGTCATCAACACCGTGCCAGGAGAGCGGCTACGCGGCAGATTCTCGGCCTCGGCGAGCAGCAGCAAGTCGTTGATCAACTCGACGGGCTTCTGGTAACGATCCGCTGGTCGTTTAGCCATTAACTTCATCAGAATTTCATAAAGCTCGTCGCTTAGGTCCTCGCGCCATGCGCGCGGATCGGGCGGCGGCTGGCTTCCGTGATTGAGCAGTTTTTGCAGCGCGGTACCTTCAGGGAACGGTGGATTGCCCGTCAACATAAAGAACAGCGTGCAACCAAGAGAATACAAATCGCTGCGCACGTCTGCATCGCGGGGGTTGCGCGCCTGCTCGGGAGAAATGTAGTCAAAGGTCCCCAGCGTCACACCGCTAGCGGTTGCATCGGCGGAGGACTTATCAAGTGAGGTATCACGCGCAAGCCCCATGTCGACGACTTTGGCCGCGCCCGCGGGGGTGACTAACAAATTCGATGGCTTGATGTCGCGGTGTACCACGTTGCGATCAGCGGCATGCTGGAGCGCTTCGGCGACCTGCCGAGTATAAAAGACGGCGTTATCGACGCTCAACGGTCCTTCCATATCCACCAAGTCGCGGATATTGATACCGTCGATGAATTCAAAAACGATGTAGTTCCAACGCTCCGCCTCACCGACATAGTAAACCCGAGCGATGTTGGGATGGTCCAGCCGAGCAGCGCTCTGGGCTTCAAGTCGAAAGCGTCGCAGCGTGTCAGCGTCTCGCTTCGAGGCTGGAATCACTTTGATCGCTACGATCCGATCGAGCCGCAGGTCGCGCCCACGAAACACGGCTCCCATCCCGCCGCCGCCGATCATCTGCTCGACTTGAAAGTGGTCAAGCTGCTTGCCTTCAAGCAGCCCCGCCAGTTCAGCAAGCGGCATCGAGCGATAGAATTCTTCCGGCGCAGCCACTGGGCGCTGACTGATGACGGTCTTTTCACTATCGCTAACAGGAAGCTGCGGTACGGTAGAAATCAGCGGCTGACTGGTCGTGCTCTCCCTACCAGTGGTTGAGGAAACGATTTCCTCTTCACCGTTAGATTTCGAGCCGCTTGGTTCAGTCACGATTTTCATCCCTGCCGACCAGATTAGATGTAGATAAGCCAACCGCAGCGACTAGTCCCCAGTCGCCACCCCACAAGACGCCCTGGCCTCAATCCGCCAGCCCTCGTAACTCTAGAATAAGTGTATCACCTAGGTGCGTCAAACTTTGCGTCACCCAAACAGGCGTTATTGCCGAATGTGCCGGTTATGCTTACACAAGTAGCAACTAGGGTGGGTTGAGGAACGAAAGCCACCTGCCAACATGTCATGTAGCAAAGCCAACAAGGGAATCAGCGCATCGACTTTCCGAATTCCACAGTGGTGGGTTTCGTACCTCAACCCACCCTACAGCTGCTACCTTTACCAAAGCCACCCATTTCAAAGTACAATCACAGTGGCATGATTCATCTGTGCAGCTTGATTCATCTGTGCAGGCAGGAATTCCCTTGCCCCCGCCGCCTTTCAATTTGAACAAAGTGAGTGATCACTTGGCCAGATTTCGACTGCTTGCAATCGTTTTCTTTTTTGCCGGACAACCCATCAACGGCGGCGCTCGCGCTGATGATGTCGACGAAGTCGTTGATTTTTCGAGCCAGATTCGACCTATACTCGCCGGGCATTGCTGGACCTGCCACGGACCAGATGAAAAAAGTCGCACTGCGGACTTGCGACTTGATATTCGCGAAAACGCCATCGCGTCAGCGGCGATTGTTCCCAACGACGTCAGTGCCAGCAAGTTAGTCGAGCGCATCCTCTCAGAAGACCCTGAGTCGCAAATGCCTCCGCTCGCCAGTAAGAAGCCACTCTCTGCCGACCAAAAGCTGCTGCTGCAAAAATGGATCTCTCAAGGTGCAGTCTATTCAAATCACTGGGCCTTTACTGCTCCGACAAACCCTTCGATCGCACAATTGCCAGACGCGGACGGGGCAAGCAATGCCATCGATCGCTTGGTCGGAAATCGATTGTCACGAGAACATCTGAAACCATCCCCCAAAGCGGATCGCTCAACTTTGCTGCGACGTGTTTCACTCGATTTGACAGGCCTACCCCCCAGCGTTAACGAACTGAAGGATTTCTTGAACGATTCGTCTAGCGGTGCGTATGAGCGGGCTGTGGATCGACTGCTCGGTTCGAAACAGTACGCGGAAAAAATGGCCATGGAATGGCTCGACCTGGCTCGATATGCAGACACGAATGGCTACAACAACGATGAAGATCGTACCATGTGGCCATGGCGAGACTGGGTCATCGAAGCCTTCGATCGCAATATGCCCTTCGATCAATTCACGATTGAACAACTCGCGGGTGACTTACTCCCCAATCCAACTCAAGATCAGTTAATCGCCACAGGATTTCTTCGCAATCAGGGGCATAACACCGAAGGAGGCATCATCCAGGAAGAGTATCGTGTAGAATACGTTGCCGATCGAGTTCATACGGTTGCAACCGTGTTTCTTGGACTCTCGCTGCAATGCGCACGCTGCCACGATCATAAATTCGATCCGATCTCGCAGGCAGAATACTACCAGTTCTATTCCTTCTTTAATTCTCTCGACGAGAAACAAGCAGGCTACAGCAAGTTCGTGGGGGCCGAGCCCTTCATTCGAGTACCCACTGCCGAACAGAGCTCGAAAATCAAAGCCTTGGACGAGCAGATTTCAGCTTTAGAGTCGCAACTGCTACAGCTTAAAGAACAGGCTGAATCGAAGGTTGCCAAGCTGGTTGCGGAGGCTTCGGAAAGTGACCTACAGTCTCGCTTTGCACAAACTGTGCTGTTTCGTTTTCCGCTGGACAAATCGGATGACGCGAGGATTTTTGAATCGGTTTCCAATTTGCCGATCGGCGCGACGTCCGGCATCGTTGGCTTCCAGCCTGGCAAAGACCATGAGGCTATCGCGCTAGAGGAGCAATCGCGAGTCGAACTCGGCAACATCGGCAACTTTGCAAGCGATCGTCCATTCTCGATCAGCGTGTGGGTCAAACCCTCGGCGAACGACGGTATGGCAATTCTCTCGAAAATGGACGAGTCGCAAGACTTCCGAGGCTATGACCTGCTGTTGTCGGGCGGCAAGATTGAAATGCATATAGTCCATAAATGGCCAGACAATGCGATCAAAATTTCTATCAAGAAACCTGTCACTCCGAATGAATGGCACCATATTGTTGCGACCTACGATGGGAAAAAAACAGCGGCTGGAATCAAGATCTTTGTCGACTCCAAGCCCGAACCCCATGACGTTGTGCAGGACTCGCTTCGAGATTCGATCGAAACCCAGCAACCGTTTCGCATTGGGCTGCGTGAAAAGACGCTGCCCTTTCACGGGCTAGTCGACGAACTTCAGCTCTTTGGCAATGTACTAGACGAAAATAGTGTTACGCAATTGGCCGCGTTTAAACCCGTTACCGGATTCGCCGACTGGGTCAGCGTTCCCAAGGAACAACGCACCGAGGAGCAACGCCAACAGATACAGCAATTCTATCTGAATCGAATCGATACGGAGTATTCGTCCGCGCAAATGAAGCTTGCGACTGCAAAGCAAGAAAAGACTGCGATCGAGGGGAGCACTGCTGCGGTCATGGTGATGCGCGAAATGAACCCGCCGCGGGAAACGTTTATCCTCAAACGCGGACAGTATGATCAGCCGTCTGATCGCGTCTTCTCCAGCGTACCTGCAACTCTTTTGGGAGCCGGAACAGAAGCTCCCAAGGATCGTTTGCAGTTTGCAAAATGGCTCGTGAGCGACGCCAATCCACTAACGGCCCGCGTGACGGTGAATCGATGGTGGCAGAATTTCTTTGGTACGGGCATCGTTAAAACAGCCGAGGATTTCGGTTTGACTGGCGAAGCACCTTCGAACTTAGCATTGCTCGACTTCTTGGCTCGCAGCTTCATGGCAAGTGGCTGGGACGTCAAAGCGATTCACAAGTTAATTGTCATGTCATCCACTTACCAGCAGGAATCTCGAATCCTGCCGGAAATGTTGGAGCGCGATCCTGAGAACCGACTTCTGGCTCGCGGCCCGCGTTACCGTTTATCGGCGGAGACAATTCGCGACAATGCACTTGCCATCAGCGGTTTGCTGCAGCATCGATGGGGTGGACCAAGCGTTAAACCGTACCAGCCCGCCGGGCTTTGGGAGGACGTAACCGTGGAGCGTCGCGGCAAGTATGTAGCCGATGTTGGCGAAGGGCTCTACCGGCGGAGCTTGTATACATTCTGGAAACGGACATGCCCTCCACCTTCGATGATGAGCTTCGATGCTCCCATGCGCGAAGTCTGCACTGCTCGGCGAGCCCGAACGAACACACCGCTACAGTCGCTGGTCCTGTTAAATGATCCGACCTATGTCGAATGCGCCAGGTTGTTGGCTCAGAACATGATTCGCGAAGGCTCTGCCAGCTTCAACGACCGAATCGATGCCGGCTTTCAAAGGGCGGTTTCCCGCCAGGCGTCGCCCGAAGAGCAGCTCATACTCAGTCAAGTATTGGAAACCGCCAAGCAACGATTTACCGCACTACCGTCGAGCGCTCAAGCCCTCAACACCATCGGCGCGACAGCTCCTGACGCTTCGATCGATCCTGTCGAACTTGCCGCTTGGACGGTTCTAGCCAACACGCTACTCAATCTCGACGAGACTATTTCGAAACGATAAACGTAACATGTCATCTATTCTCGACGCACAATCGCAATGGAACCGTCGCCGCTTCCTGCGTAATTCAATCACGGGGTCGGCGGCATTGTCGACTCTGCTCGGTTCGGATCTGCTGGGCAAACAACTGCTGGCAACTGCGAAGGATACAACACCCGAGTTGCCACACTTTGCAGCCAAAGCCAAGCGTGTCATTTATTTGTTTCAATCGGGCGGTCCCTCCCAGCTTGAAATGATGGACTACAAGCCCAAGCTCAAAGACCTGCATGGGACGGAGCTGCCCGACAGTATTCGCCAAGGGCAACGGCTAACTGGCATGACGTCGGGCCAAAAGAGCTTTCCAGTGGTTGCCCCAAAGTTTAAGTTCAAGCAGCATGGTACGCAGGGTGTGTGGTTAAGCGAGTTGTTGCCGCATACAAGCAAGGTTGTCGACGATTTGTGTATTGTCCGTTCGATGCACACCGAGGCGATCAATCACGATCCGGCGATCACCTTCATGCAGACGGGGTCGCAGCAACCAGGCCGCCCATCCATGGGCTCTTGGCTAAGTTATGGGCTTGGAAGCGAAGCCGAGGATCTGCCGGCTTTCGTCGTGATGATTTCACATGGTACGGGCAACGATGCGAACCAAGGCCTGCTCGATCGGCTGTGGGGAAGTGGATTCCTGCCGTCGAGCCATCAAGGCGTCAAGTTTCGAAGCTCTTCCGATCCTGTTCTCTATCTGAATGACCCGAGTGGTATCGATCGGAGTTTGCGTCGAACGATGCTCGATGGACTGGCAAAGTTAAACGATTTGCAGCAGAAACAAGACGGCGATCCCGAGATCGCGACGCGCATGCAACAGTACGAGATGGCCTTTCGGATGCAAGCCAGCGTACCGAGCTTGACCGATTTGAGCGACGAGCCCGAGTCCACGTTTGAGCTGTATGGCCCCAATGCAAAAACGCCTGGAACTTTCGCCGCTAATTGTTTGATGGCCAGACGCATGGTGGAACGAGGTGTACGATTTGTGCAGCTGTATCATCGGGGCTGGGATAACCATGGCAACTTACCTTCGAACATTCCCAAACAATGCAACGATATTGACCAACCTCAAGCCGCATTGGTATCCGACCTCAAGCGGCGCGGGCTACTGGATGATACGCTGGTGATATGGGGAGGCGAGTTTGGTAGAACGGTCTATAGCCAAGGATCTTTGCAAGACGACTACGGTCGCGACCATCATGGTCGTTGCTTCACAATGTGGATGGCAGGCGGGGGAACACAGCCAGGTGCCGTAGTAGGAGAAACCGACGAGTATGGCTACAACATCGTTGCAGACCCTGTCCACATCCACGACTTGCATGCCACCTTGTTGCAGTGCCTCGGTTTCGATCACGAGCTACTGACATTTCGCTACCAAGGGCGAGATTTTCGGTTGACCGACGTTCACGGCAATGTGATCCAGAAACTGCTAAGAAGTTAGTGTTTCGTCTAACGTTAGCCTTGCTCAAGGTTTTAGGCTTGTCTCAAAATGGGGTCAGACCCTCTCCGGGCATGTTCTTTTGTCAGGAATTTTGCATGCCCTCCAAAGGGTCAGACCCCCTTTTGAGACAAAGCTTAGTGTAAAACGAATGTCCCAATCGTTTTCTGCAGCAAGTGAGATTGGTTCCCAACAATCAAAAATCGAGAGGGCAGAAAAAATGACCTGGAAAATACCGCTCATCCTTTGGCTGGCTACGTTCGTTTCCGTACCATCGTTCGCTCAGGAAATTCCCCTCGTCTACGACGTCGAGCACACCGGCGCGGATTTTCCTAAACCCATATTACCCGCTTTTGAAAAGCTACCGATCGTCAGGCCTCTGACCGACCCATTTCAGTGGTCCGATGGAAATGGTCGCTCCACCGACTTCGCCGATTGGAGTCGTCGCCGCGCCGAGATTAGAGCCGAGATCGAACATTACGGAATCGGAGAAAAACCACCTCGTCCCAAAGATATTTCCGCCAGTTACGCTGGGGGCACGCTTACCGTTAAGGTGACCGAAAACGGTGAGACTTTGACACTGACCTCCCAAATTTCGCTACCAACCGGCGCTGGACCGTTCCCGGCAGTGATCGGGATCGGTCAAGGTAGTGGCAGTCTCCCCTCCGACATCTTCACCAGTCGCAAAATTGCGCGAATCTCCTACAACTTTGCGCAGGTCATGTCGCACACGCAGAAGCGCGGTAAAGAACCTATCAATCGGCTGTATCCCGAGCTGACCTATATCGGTGCTTACAGCGCTTGGTCGTGGGGAATCAGCCGACTGATTGATGGATTGGAGCTCGTTCGGAATGATCTTCCCATTGATCTCAAACATCTTGGTGTAACGGGCTGCTCCTTCGCCGGAAAAATGGCGCTCTTCGCCGGCGCCTTCGACGAACGCATCGCGCTGACCATCGCACAGGAATCAGGCGGAGGTGGTGCTGCGGCTTGGCGTGTCTCAGAAACACTTGGGAACGTGGAAACCTTAGGAAACACCAGCAATGCCTGGTTTACGCAAGATATGTTTCGCTTTGCCAACTCCGCTTCCAAGCTCCCCTACGATCACCATGAGCTGATGGCGCTGGTTGCACCGCGCGCATTGTTGGTGTTGGGAAATCCAGATTTCCAATGGCTCGCAGACGAGTCCGGCTATGTCTCGTCAAGAGCCGCTCATGAAGTATGGAAAGCATTTGGCGTCGCCGATCGGTTTGGCTTCTCGATTGTAGGTGGACATGGCCACTGCCAGCTCCCCGCTAGCCAAAGGCCAGAAGTGGAAGCCTTTGTCGACAAGTTTCTTCTCGGTGACCAAACAGCAAACACCCATGTAACCAAGCATCCATTTGAAAATATTAACCACGAGCAGTGGTACGACGGATGGTTAACCGGAAAGTCAAGCTTTCCAGAACCAGACGCGTCCAACACGGAATCGGTTTTCTATGAAGTCGAGTGCGCGACCCACGGTGCGGATTGGAACGTTGAGAAAAGCTCAGAAGCGTCCCATGGTCGATATCTAACCATCAAGTCTGGTTTGAATAGTTCCAATGCGCCTCCGACCAGCAGTGAAGGTAGCCTGCAAATTCCGTTCAAGGTAAGCCAAGATGCAAGCTACTATGTGTTTGCCCGAGTAAGTTGCCCCTCCGCGGATGATGATTCTTTTTGGATAAGAATTGACGAACAAAAGTTTGTGGCTGCCAACGGATTGCGTACGACGGGTTGGGATTGGGTAAAACTGCTCAAAGTCGATTTAAAAGCTGGCGAACATACCTTGACCTTGACCTACCGTGAAGACGGAGCGTTGATAGACAAAATCGGGATAACCACGTATGTATACGGCCCCACCGAGTTAGGTGACGAAGCTGTAAATATTTGTGATCCGTGAATGAATCATAACCCGTCACTAAAATCTGCGAACCGTTAACAGTATAATCCGCATTCGAGTTACGCAGTTTAGCGCTCGTGCAAAGTGAGATTTGATAATGTCGACCACCATTCCAATAGACCAAGTTGATCGTGAGTCCATAGTTGGCCTAGGGCTGGAGCTGCGCATTCGCTTGGCTGAGTCTGTCGAAGAGATGCGGACAAGATTTGAAGAGTTTGTTGCGCAGAATCCGGAGCTGAACGTCGAGCAAGAACAGTCGGGGGAGATCGTAATCATGTCACCCACCGGAGCAGAGGGTTCCTCCATCAATAGCGAGATAGTGAGGCAGTTGGGCAACTGGGCTGTTACAAACGGAGGAAAAACCTTTGACAGTTCAGGCATGTTCATATTTGCAAACGGAGCAAAACGCGCCCCAGATGCGGCTTGGATTTCAGCGAAGCGTTGGGATACTGTATCGGTCGAAGATAGAAAAAAGTTCCCGCATATTGCTCCCGACTTTGTTGTCGAATTGCGGTCTGAGACCGACCGCTTGGCGGCGTTGCAGGCGAAGATGCAGGAATACATCGGCAATGGCGTGCAGCTCGGTTGGCTGATCGATCCGCTTGAGAGGCAAGTTCATGTCTATTGTGCGGGTGAACAAACCGTTGTACTTGAGAATCCTAAATCGATATCGGGTGGCGACGTTCTGAATGGATTTGTTTTGGAACTCAAACACATCTTCTAGGTATGTACCGTGAAGCGGTAGTTTGGCATCAGAGTGAGTTGCCGCCGTCAGTAAGCCAAACGCTAGCCGTCGCACTTCCTTCCCTTTGAGCACTTCGGGACTTGGAAGAATGCGATAAACCTCCGTTCAGAGCCGCTCAACTTCTCGCGAACCCATAGTTTTTCACCCACAGATTCTGCGGCTTTCCACTTTTTGGATACCCAAACATGCAACACTTCATCATCAACATGTCGGTCGTGGTTTCCCTGGCGGTAGGAGTTTGCCAGGCTCAGCCTCAAACCTCGCGCGATTTATCTTGGCAAAATTATGCAGAGCTTCGACTAAAAGCCATCTACGATCGCGGAGAGTTTCGCCCTCAGAAGTTTCAGGCTGCGTGGCACCCCGATAGCTTGGGATACACGGTCCAAGAACGTGATCCAAAAACGGACAACAGGGTGTCGGCTAGCTACGACGTTCGCACGGGCCAGCGCACCGAATCGCCGTCAGCGGACGGAAAGCCAGACGAGCCCGGGCCGCTGCGTTCGCCCGAAGGAAAGCGTGTCCTGGAGTTTGAAGATCGAAATCTCTTCGTGCGCGATCTGGAAAGCGGTCAACGCACTCAATTGACGAATCGATCGGCAGAGCGCGATGTGCAGTATCGCGATCCGGTCTGGAGCCCCGATGGAAACCGCATCGTATTCGTAGAGTCCGATTCAACCGATGTGCGGCAACGACCGGTCTTAGTGCCCGATGATCCATCCTATCCAGGGGTTCGATATAACCGTTTTGCCAGAGTCGGCGAAAAAATCGAAGTACTTCGCGTGGGTGTAGTGGATTCTGAAGGACAGAGCGTGCAATGGTTGCCCATTGAATCGCCGGAGGAAGGTATCTATCTGGGGCAGGTTGAGTGGGCTGGAAACTCGGAGGAAGTGCTTGTCGAGAAATTCAGTCGTTTCCGCGATCAACGCGATTTTCTGCTGGCGAACACCGATGGCCACGTGAAGCAGATCTTTCACGAATCGAACGAGGCCTGGGCTGAGTCGAGTCAGGGAAAAAATTCCGGATTGACTTGGATTCGGGAGGGCAAAGCGTTCGTCGTCGTCAGCGAGAAAGATGGTTGGCGGCATGCGTTCCTGTGGTCACGCGAAGGCGAGGAGCTGTCAGTACTGACTCCTGGTGAGTACGACGTCATTGATCGTGCGGTGATAGATGAAGCTGGAGGTTGGTATTATTTCTATGCCTCGCCAGACAATGGAACTCAGAAACATCTGTACCGTGTGCCGCTGGACGGATCAGGTAAGCGTGAGCGCATCACTCCGGAGGACCAGCCCGGCACACATAGCTACGATTTCTCACACGATGCCCAATGGGCTTTTCATACGTATTCAACGCTCGATTCTCCACCACGCGTTGAATTTGTCGAACTACCCGGACACCGAGTTGTTCGTGTGCTCGAAGACAACAGCCCACTCCGCGCGAAGATGAAAGAAGTCCTATCGCATCCGACAGAGTTCCTGCAGCTGGATATCGGCAACGGCGTGTCTATGGACGCGTGGATGATCAAGCCGAAGGACTTTGACGAGTCTAAGAAGTACCCCGTTTTCATCTATGTTTACGGCGAGCCTCACGCGCAGACGGTGTTGGATGAATGGGGAGCAGCCCAGATTGACTTTCATCGTGTCGTCGCGGATCTGGGATACCTAGTGGTGTCGATCGACAACCGTGGCACGCCCGCGCCTAAGGGTGCGGCGTGGCGGCGATCGATCTTCGGCAGCCTGGGACCGCTTTCCACCGAGGAGCAAGCGGCGGGGCTTCAAGAACTGGGGAGAATGCGTCGGTACGTTGATCTATCTCGCGTTGGAATATGGGGCTGGAGCGGTGGCGGGTCAAATACGCTCAATGCCATGTTTCGCAAGCCCGATGCGTATCATGTGGGCATTGCGGTTGTGCCCAAGCCGCAGCCGCATCTGTACAACGCGTGGTTCCAAGAGATCTTCATGCGCACCCGCGAAGTGAACCCCGAGGGATACCAGCGAGCAGCCGCGATCAATTATGCTGATGGGCTCAAAGGCAAGCTGTTGATCATTACTGGGTCGGGCGAAACGAATACTCACATCCAGATTATCGAAGGCCTAGTGGATCGACTGATCGAACTCGGTAAACCCTTTGATTACATGGTGTATCCCAATCGAGACCACGGTCTGCGCGAAGGCAATGGGACCTTGGTACACGTCAGGATGCTGATCACGCGATACCTGCTCGAACATCTTCCACCGGGCCCACGCGACTGAGCTGGCGACGCATTCGCAACACGCGTCTTCAAAGCTTCGACGGACGCCCCGCATATCATTCAACTTAAGACAGTCCAATAGCATGAAAACCTTACTCACCCTGTGCGTTGTCTTTCTGCTGGTTCCGGTAGCAGCTTTCTGTGCCGATACACGGCCAGCTGTTGAACGGGACGACGATACCGAGACCCTGCGTGTCTTTATCTTCGCAGGCATCTTTTATCATGTCGGGGAAAACGACATGTCCTTTGGACCTTACCGCAAAGACGCCGCCAAATGGTTGCAATCCACGGTCGCCCGAAGCCGTCAGGACTTGGCGTTGCCTTCGCTGAGATGGTTTGTCAGCCAACAACCGCCCACCGATGAGAAGGGACTCAATGCCATTGACGTCACCGCGAATCTAGCTGCCATCGCCGCCGCCGACCCTGCGTTTATTCACCTCAAGGCCTTCAATCTTATCCCGCAGGCAGAGCAGTTGGTCATCTCCACCGCAGGCATTGTTCAATTAGGGGAACTGCTTGCCCAAAGCTACCTCGAACCTAGGTAAATAGCATTGCTGAACATTTAGCTCGCCCTCAGCCAACTCTTTAATTAACCGCAAATTTCACAGAGGATCGCAGATATGCCTGCCAAGTAGCCATTGAAAAACGCATCTGCGAAAATTGGCGTCATCTGCGGTTCAATTCAATCATCGTAAAAATCGAATTCCTTGATGGATCTTGAAAACCATCACTCGGGCTTGGCGCGGGCTGCTTGATAGAGCTCAGCCAATTCAATGCACAGCGGCTCCAACTGCGCGAGGTAGGCATCCTCGGCAAGCTGTGATTTGCGGCCGCGCACGGCATCGATCTGCTCTTCAATGCGTGCCCGCTCCGCCAGTTGCTCACGGGTAAATCTGGGAGCATCGGGAGCGGAAAACAGGATCGTCCGCGACGCCGTTCGACCATCAACCTGCTTGCCCGGCTCAGGCTCTTTAGCCGGCCTGGCGCCGCGATAAAAATCGCCAGCAGTGCCAACGCGATCACCATTGTCATCCAACAACGCATGCTCAGTCGCCAACCTCGCGTCCTCGCGATAGAAACGCTCCGTCCGCGAACTTGCGGCCAAGAATGCTTCCAACAACGAGACCTCTTGGTCATGATCCACATCTGCCGCTAGGCTCTGAATCGCTTCGGATAAGTACATGCCGAATCTTGAATAGTTCTGTTCCGAGCCGCCACGGGTGGCGGTCACAACGATGCGGTTCTTGCCGCCGAGTGCCGTCACAAACGGACCGCTGCTGGACGAACAATTCAGAATCACACATTTTGCCTTCAACGGCTTCAGCCAGTCGCTCAATTCGACCGCTGAAACATCAGGGCCAACCAAATTGAACTTAGCCACATTAGCTGCAAAGGTTCCGTGCCCGATCAACACCAACCATAACTCGGCCTCCGCAGGCAAGTTAGTCGCCTGTTCAATCGCTTGCTTCAGCAAGTCATGATCGCTAACCGCTTCATTGATCGAAGAACCCAGTCCAACCCATTGCCAATTTTGCTTCTTCGCAAAGTCGTGCCAACGCTGCGCGCTCGCTTGAAACTGCTCGCCGAATTCCTTTTCGCCAGCCGCACCCGCAACGACAATAAGTGTCTTCTGTGGTGCTTGACTGATTGCGACGGTCGCGCCGACTCCCTCCGGCCCCTGTGCATCAACGTCCTTCCCGGCAAAAGCGACGAAGAAGAACATCATTAAAAGGACACTTCTCGAACATCGCCACCACCGATTGCATCCAAGCGGCACGAAAAACCAATATTGCTTCATGTTATGGCAGACCTTTCACTCTTCGCAGGCCCCATTCAAGGCACAAGCAACCAATCGCGATCAGCAATAACCATGGCCGATGCCACAGCGGTTCAACGTGAGATTCAGTGATCGGAACCTGCGCGCTCGGTAGCGCCGCAGCGAACGAATCCAGATCCTCCAGCGCTACAAATTCACCGCCCGAGGCCGCTGCCAACCGCTCGAGCAGTTCCACATTGGGTTCAACTCTCGCAAACTCGGTCGCACTCGGCTGAGCAGTCCAGCCGCTGGTCGCGCTCCCCAGTTCTTCGCTGTCCGGCCCAGTAGCCGTTGCGACGCAGCGATAGGGCCCATCCGCTTGCGACCAATACTCGGCCACATAAGTTCCCAATCGCTGCCTATCAGGGGTCGCGGCCAACTCAATCGCCTTCGAATCGGGTTGGGTAATCGTCAATTGAACGGTTGCATTGTCGAGCGGTTTGAATGCTGAATCGCGCAACTGAACCACCACGCGATGCGCATCCGCCGAACTGGTTGGCACCTGCACATCGATTTCAATCTTGCGAGGCACGTCTGCCGTCAACCAACGCGCAATCTGCCGCCAACTCTGCGCTAAATCATCGGTGTTCTCTTGCGCCCGTCGTAAACTCCACCGCCACATGTCACCTACCAGCAGCGCACCGGTGCGGCCCTTACCAAAGCGTTGCACCACCAAGCCTGGTTGAACCTTATCACCCTCGGTAGTCAACTGCGCCAGTACCGATGCGCCCGGCTTGACCTCCGATACGGTGTTCCAAGTTTGAAAGTCTGGCATCTCGGCAACACGTTGCTTCTCATCCACTTCATTACCGCGCAGTCGCAACCAAGGTTCCAGACTACCTTCACGCGTCAGGCGATATTTGACCACTGACTGATTGTCGCGTTTCGTCTCGGTACCACGTAAATAAACCGGCAACACATCACCCAGCGGCGTATCGTTGTAGCCTCCTCCAAGAAACATCTCTTGACCGCCCAGCATCAACAACCCACCGCCACGTTCCGCCACAAACTGCCTCATCAACAACATCTGAGCCTGGGTGAAAAAGCTGGCTTCGATGTCGTCCAAGATGATCGCGTGGTAAGCATATAGCGATTCTTCCGTTTTCGGGAATCCTGTTTTCAGTTCTTCTTCATCTTCGATTCCCAAACGAATCATCACCGGTTCGTCGTACTGTTCAGCGGTTTCCGTATTCTCCGTAAAGCCACTGAACAACGGGTTGGTCGAATCCACGCCGCGATCACCAAACACAAATTTGGCTTCCTTCTTGGCAATCCGCAGCAACCCGGATAGCTCTATTTCAATGTCCTCTTCCAACGCTCGACGCAAGAACTTAAATTCCCAATTGGGTCGTCCCGCAAGGTAGAGAATCCGGTAGGGACCGCCACCGCGATCGATCGCCACCAATTGAGAATTGTTTGCCGTCGTGACTTCACGCACACTGAGTTTGGCAACATCTTGGGTATCTTCCGACGCCAACATAGCTCGCACTCGCGCGAACTGCAGACCTGCCGCTTTGGGTTGATATTGAAAACGAACTCTTTTCTCAAACACGTCCGCATCGCAAACGAGCGTTTGCTTGTCAACCGACTTGCCATCGCCATCAAACAAGCGAACGGTGACATCTTCCCCCTTCAGTCCCGCACACTTCACCGTCGCTTCAATGGATGCAGGTGCCAATTCAAACGACGACAGGGCTACAGCGGGGTCCGCTACCGAGATATCTTGCAAACGCGAACGCTGCGTATTGACGACTGGGTAAATCGGAAAGCTAAACTTCAGCGCCTCCAATTTCGTCAGGTCATCTGTCGCCAAACCGTCGCTGAACAACATCACTCCCGCCACCGGCCGCGATGCAAATCGAGCTTGCAACGTCGTCAGTGCCTCAGCCAATGAAGAATGATTGCCATCGAACTTCAGTTCGCTAAAGTCATCCACCGCGCGCAGACGCTGATCAAACGCATAGCGCCGCAAGTCAAAGTCCTGTGCAAAGCGAGTCTGCCAGCCCGCATCGTTGCTCAGCGATCGCTGAAACCGAGCCAAGTAGTCATTCGCTTGCCCGGGCGGACTAATCTCCATGCTACGGCTGTTGTCGACCACGGCCGCCAAAATGTTTGCACCTGGCACTGGACGGTCCGATCGCCGCATCGGTTCAAGTAAACAGAACGCCAGTGCACACACAGCTACCGTTTTGGCCAACATCGCCACCCAGCTGGTCCAGTATTTCGACGAACCACGCGCGGCATAACTCCAGAGCGCAAGCGCTGTGATGGCAATCGCCAGTACGATCGCCACCAACAACCAATCGCGTGCCCCAAGTACTATCGAAGTGGATGGCATTAACGACCGCTCCCCAGGTTCTCATAGTACTGACGCACGGAACGGCTGAATTCACTCGGGACCGGATCGCGATCGATCGGTACAATCTCATTTTTGCTTGCCGCCCGTCGAATCAACTCGTCCGACACTTTCTTCTCCAATTCACGCAGCGGTGACGCGATCAATTCCTCCACCAATGACCATTCGGGCAGTTTCGAGTGCCGCTGCGCTTCAGAACGCAGATCACGAGCCGCTTGGCGAATCTGAGTCGCCTGCCAACGCAAGTCCGGATCACTGACCAGTTCCTCGACATCGCGCAGCCGATCACTCCACTGGCGAAAACCATCGCCGGTAAACGGTTGATTGCCTTCGCGACCGCGTTGTAGCCCACCCCCGTTGGCTGTAGTGCGCTGTTCGTGACCACCACGCAAGCCTGGTTGAGCCTGCTGGCGATCACCACCACGCAGCCCCCCCTGCCCCGGTGGTTGTTGGCCTTGTTGTTGGCCTGGTTGTTGGCCTTGTTGTTGGCCTTGTTGTTGGCCTTGTTGTTGGCCGGGTTGCGGATTTTCTGAGGGCTGTCCTGATTGTTGCTGACCAGCTTGTTTCGGCTGTTGACCTGGCTGCCCTGGTTGTTGGCCAGGCTTTGGGCTAGGTTGTTCACTGGGTTGTTGAGACTGCTGATTATTGGGGACCTGCTCCGAACCTTCGCGAGGTTGACCACTTCCCTGCTCTGCTGCATTGGGATCAGTAGGATTTTGCTCGCTCTGATTCGGTTCTGTTTGATTTTGACTCTGCCGATTTCTCTGACCATTTCTCTGGTCATTTCTCTGGTCATTTCTCTGGCGATCCGCGGGCGGTTGTCCGGTCGCCTGAGAAATATCATCTTCCAGTTGATCGCTGAGCGTCTCGATTTGGTTCAGGGCCAATCGCAGCGAATCCACTTCGCTACCCAGCACTGCTTCCGCGGCTCGATCTATCTCTTTCCGCAGTTCTGATATGTCTTTGAGCGATTGATCCGCCTGCTGGCGAGCCTGGGGTTCCAAATTGCGCTCCAGCAACTGCTCGGTAACCTTCAAACGCTCTTCGATTTTTTGCTGTTGAGCCTTGCGGTAACTGTCGTACAGTCGCTGAGCCAGCAGCGGTTCGGCGTCTTCCGCTTGCTGCACCGTCTGCTCCATATTTTCGAGCAATTGCTCAACCTGCTTGCGTTGCTCGTCCAGTTGCTGCTGGGGAGCGGCCTGTTCGTCGCTTGCGCGCAAACCGGCACTCGGCTTCGACTCCGATTTGCTCATCTGTTCGACAATCTGCTGCTGGCGCTCTTCGATCTCAGTCGCCTCTTGCTTCATTTCCTGCATGGTTTCCGAGAATTGATTTGCGGCTTGCTGACGCATGTCGTCTTGCATCTGATTCAGTTGTTGCTCGGCGCGCGTCCCCGACGACAGCGCCTGGCTGGTGTTGCCCTTATTCAACGCCTCCGCCGATTGCTGCAAATTCTCGCGGGTCTCTTCCATTTGCTGCTGAGCCGACTGCATCGCTTCAGAATTCGGTTGGCTGTCCATTTTTTCTTGGAGCTCATCGCTATCTTGCAACATCTGCTGCTGTTGTTCACGCAATCGCTCCAGTTGTCGTTGCAATTCCTCGCGTTCTTGCTCGGTCTTCGCGGCTTGCAACGCCGCCTCGACCTCACGCAACTGTTCGTTGAGATCTTCCTGGCGAGTCGCTAGCTCGCGCAAGCGACTGATGACTTGCCGCATGGCGCTTTGCTCTTCCGTTTGCTGCTCCTGAGCCACGCGTTCGCTCTCGTAACGATTCTCTTGGTTCTTCAATTCGAGCTGATTCAGTTGCTGCTGCCGAGCTTGCTGTCGCTTGGAACGCTGTTGCTGTTGGCCCTGAGATTGTTGGGAACGCACCACTTCATGTTCGCGACTCTGCAGCCGCAACAGTTCTTGATAAGCAGCTTGCTCATTCCCCAGCGCTTGCTGCACATCCTTCTTCCTCAGTGAAGTACCTGCTGCAATCAGTTGTTCCGAAGCCTGCTGCATTCGTTTGGCTGCGTTCGCAACAAACTCCTCAGCACCTGGAACTGTCGATTCCTGCGCCTGTTCAGCCAATTTTTCAATCGCTGAAGTCTGCGAATCCGCCAACAGCTCAAGATCCTCGCGAGCCTTGCCAGGTAATTGATCGCCTTTGGCCGTACGGGCCACATTCCAGGTGCCAGCGATTATCTGCTTTTGCAGCTCCAACAGTTCTTCGGTCTCTTCGCTGCCCTGCTGCTGTTGCTGTTGTTGCTGCTGTTGTTGCTGTTGCTCATCGGTCGGCTGTTCGCCTTGCCTGAAAATCTCTTCGAGCGGTCGCACCTCGGCAAAAAAGATATCGCTCACCGAACGTCGCAATTCGCCCGCTTCATCTCGTTCTTCTGCCCACACGTAGTAGGACAACAATTGATTCGTCTCTGCCTTCAGCGATTCCAAATCAATCAAATTCGCAAGCTTAACTTCCTTTCCTACTTTGGCCTTTTCAGAGGCTATTTCGACGATGTCTCCGCCTGCAAACTGATAACCAATGCCCACTTTTTCGACGCCGAAGTCGTCATTGATCTTCGCTCCCACATCGAACTCCTGCAGCGGCGAGACTTGCACATCACCACCCGCCACCAACTTGATTTTGGCCGCTTCATTCGGCAGCGCCTTGGCTCGCAGTGTCACCTCTTGTTGATTCTTGCGACCATCCTCATCCACCAATTTCAATTTCCAGACCTTTGACTCCATCAGCTGCAGATACCCCTCAACGAGGTCCGCTTGCTCTGCCGAAGCCAGCAGCTTGATGGTCGTCGCCTCAGATTCTGGCACGTCACTCTCTACCAGCTCCGCAGAAACTACGGCTTTGTTCAAGTAGATTTGCCAAGTCAGTTTGGATCCCACGGCAGCCGACACTCGACGTGTATCTGCAATCGTCTTCGCCTCGAGCCCGGTGTAACTCGGATACTCAAGCTTGGCATCGGCTCGCACCATTGCCGGCAAGTCAAAAACCGTAATCTGATAGCTATCCGATTTCTTTCCGTCGTACTCAACCCGATACTTCAGTGGGTCTTTCAAGTCATACAAATAGGCCGCGAAGATAGGATCGTTCAACGACCGCTTCATCGCTAGCCGCACTTCGCCCGCATTCGCAGAATGTACCAGCCAAACTTCGTCCGGAACTTTCTTTTCAAACTTCGCCGTCACAATCACACTCGAACCTCTCTCTACCGAAGCGTCACCAGGCAGGATGATCGGCAAGTCGCTTTTCGCCACCGCCTCGGAATCCATGGCCGCCAAAGAACGCGTATGGCTCGGCGCGTTCATCAAGGCAATCGTCATCACTCCCAAACACCCTAGGCCTAACAAACTGCTGCACCAAGACAATGCCATGCGGTTCGAAGGCACGACTACGTGCCAGCCACTGGAAAAATCATGGCGAATCGCTTCCGAAATCACCGACCGCTGCAAGTAACCAAATTTGCCGTTGGCAGCGTTTGGCCGGAGACTAACCGCTGTGATCAAACGCTGGTTCAGCGCTGGAAACTGGTTTTCCAATCGTGACGCAATCTGCGTTAAATCCCGATGCCGCAGCTTCAGCAATAGCATCGTTGCCAAAGTAGCCGCTGCCGTTAGGCCTAACCAGATCCAAGGCACACTTTTCGGTAGACCGCTTTGCTGAGCCGCTTGCAGAAGCCCATAACCGGCCACTACGGCCAGCAACCAAACGAGCGCGAGGCTCCAGCCAAGTTGGAACAGATAGAGTCGTTTGGCGACCAAATAAAGTCGATGCTGAAGTCGAGTATCCATAGTCTTATCCTGCCGTTTGTGGCGTGATTTCCCTAGTGCTTTGGGACGATTTTCGCGCGAACCAACCAGCTAACACCGTTTCAATTGCTAACACCACCAACCCTGCTAAAAGCAGCCATTGCCAAACGCGTTGCTTCTGTTCTAACTCAATCGCTTGCAACTGCCTGGCCGATTGCTTGCGTTCCGCGTCCGATTTCACTTTACCCATTTCGACGCCGTACTGTTCGAAAACATCGACATCCAAAGGTGTCAGTTGAACTTCATTGTTGGGAACCTGCACCGCGACCTGCCGCCGAATACCGGCCGACTGCAAGTTATAAAGCCCGGGTGCATCGAGTCGTATTTTGCCACCACTCTCAGCCACCTCGATGGGTACACCATCTGCTTTGCTCACCGTCAGCTCTGGCAAATCATCCGTTGGAATCGGATCGCCGACCGCATACACCAACTGCGAAGCCAACGATTTGCCGGTGGGATCCAGCATGCCCAATAAAATTGGCACAAACTTGCTCGACAAACCAAGCTGACTTGACACCGGCTGCCAACCGCTCGTCATCAACCAGACATTTCCGCTGCCAACGGGGTTGCGCAGCAACCAAGGCGAACCATCATCGAGACTGGCAATCGTTTGAACCAGACTGGACGCGTCCGCATTCGCCTGGATATCCAAACGTCTGTGCTTCCAAACACGAATCTTGCTAAAGTCGTTGAATCGTGGGTCAGCAAACGGTTTAAAAACGGGGCTCGTATAGTCGATCGAACTCAACAGCGCAAAATCCTTTGTGGCTGCCTCGGATACTGTCGCTTGTTCATGGGCGAGGAGGAAGCCGATCGATAGACCAGTGGCATTCGCATCCGTCAACGGACGGGCCAAACAGGCCAGCACACAACCACCGCTGCTGGCAAACGCACGCAACGCCTTTGCGTCCGCTTCGCTGAAGGGAGGCTCGATGACGACAGCTTGTAACTTCTCACCTGCGGACAAATCCGCGGAACTGTTTGCGGCCAGTAGCCTAGCCAGTTCATCTCGTTCTACTCGCTCCACGGATCGGCGGACCAATCCGGTACTGAGCGGTGCCTGCTCAAGAAAATACGCTAAATCGTCTTCCTTATTCTTCGCTTGAGCGCCGACAAAGGCGATCCTCTCTCGCTTTGGCAGCGGCTTGGCAACAAACAGTGCGTTGTCACCATCCCAACTATCGCCGCTCAACTGCAGTCGATCTGCGCCCGTCGGTTGGGCTGGAACTGGAATCATCCGCACCTGACCCGCCGGTACTTGCAAAGTTGTCTGAGCTCCCGCAACCGATTGGTCACCCGCCATCCACTTCAGTTCAAATGACTGATCCGCTGAATCTGAGTTGTTCTCAACGCGAACTTTTAGCCTCTCGCCATCCTCTTGCGAATCCTCGTCACTGGCAACTAAGCTCGCGCGCGCATTTCCCGGTCGCTTAGGACGCACTTGCCGAACGTCTAGTCGAATCGATTCGGGCCATGGGTAACCCTGCAATGACTCGACGCCACAGTTCACATGTAGATCGCTGATGAAAACCAATTCATTCTGCGAAGTCGCAGTGATTTTTCCGGCGATCGAAGCCGCTTGCAGAAGATCCGTTAATGAACGCAAGCCGTCAGCAACTTTTGAACCGCGCCAAGTCGGTTTCAAACCAGCCACGGCAGCTCGCACCGCTTGTTGCTGGCTAGCCGCATCGGTTTTTCGTTCGCTATCGAGCGCCACGATCGAATGCAATGCGTCGTCAACCGTGTACAACGCAATCCGATCCGCTGGAGACAATGAATCCATCAACTTTGTTGCTTGCTCCTGAGCACTCGCCCAAACATCCGGTCGCTGCATACTGGCGCTGGTATCCACCAGCAGCGAGATGTTTCGCCCATCAAGCGACCTGTCGAGCAAACTCTCTTGACGAAAGAACGGCCTGGCAAAGGCGGCCGTTATCAACAATATCGCGAGTGCTCGCAGCAGTAGCAGCAACAGGTTATCCAACCGACTGCGGCGCGTTAACCTGGGCGGCGAGGGTGTCAAAAACATCAGCGAACTGAAGCGTTGCTGGCCGGTCGGCTGACGCTTGATCAAGTGAAAAATGATCGGCCCAATGACGGCCAACGCGGCCAGCGCATACAACGGTGCAAGTAGACCCATCTCAGCCTCCACTCGCGGTTGCGGTCAAGCCGGAGGATGCAACCGGGCCACGTCGACCGCGATTCGGCGAACTCAGCTCGGAAGCGATCGTCGCGCGACGATTGATCAACTCTAACAATGCCGACTCGGGCGGTTCATCCGTCGTAATCGTCACCAACCGGGCAGAGCGACGATGGCAAATATCGATCAACTGTGCCTCATGCGCGCGAAAGCGGTTCTGATACTCCCGTCGCGCCGCATCGGGATCAATGTACATTTCACGTCCGCTCTCCGCGTCAACCAGCATCGTGCTCTGTTTGAAATCCAGGTTGATCTCGCTAGGATCAAGCACGCGAAAAACCAATAGTTCGTGTCCCCGGCCTCGTAAGTAACCCAGCGGCTGGGCGAGCGATTCAGGGTCCGTCAGCAAATCCGAGACCAGCACCACTAGTCCGCGGCGACGCGACAATCCAGCCAACTGCGACAAAGACTCGCCTAGCTTCGACTCTGTTCCACGGCTCTCCAGCGACAGCAAACGCATCAGTTGCTGCAAATGCCCGGGTCGATGTCGCGGCGGAAGAAAATCGGCAGACGCCGCGCCGCACGTCATCACACCCACCGCATCGCGTTGCAGTGTAAGGTAGTATGCAAAGGTTGCCGCGATGGTTTGAGCGTACTGAGCCTTGGTGTAACCCACGGATCCATAGTCCATCGATTGGCTCTGATCGACGGCGATATAGCAACGACGATTGGTCTCGTCTTCGTACTGCTTCACATAGTAGCGATCTGAGCGCGCCAACAGTTTCCAATCGATGCCCCGCGGGTCATCCCCGATAACATAGGGCCGATACTCTGAAAACTCCACTGAGAATCCATGCACCGGACTGCGATGCAGCCCGCTGGCAAACCCTTCCACAATCGACTTCGCCCGCATCGTCAAATTCTTGATTTGCATAATCGACGAAGCATCGATCAACGTACGCCGCGTCGCTGCAAATCGATTCGATTGATTCTCAGAAGTCATGCTTACATCATTTCTTGGTCATGTCTGCTATCATGTGCCACTGGCTATGCCAGTGAATCGAAGTAGGTGAGTACAAAAGCCATTAATCGCTGCAATGTCAATAATCCCCGCACCAAGGAGGCCGAAGTAGAAAGCCATCTCACCGGAAAACGCTCCAACCTAGAACGGACCGATTCGCCACGGCTGACGCGTCCCATTTGGCTGTTTTTCGTCGGCGTAAATAACTTCGGCGTTTTTCCTCCGAACTAAGGACGCATTTGAAGAACACACAAAATTCACACGAGGCCCTTCGGTTCACTGGCAGAGCCAGTGGCACACGAAAATTAGGCCACATCAAAAACTCTCAGCTTACACCGCTCTCTCGCTCAACTCGGAATCTTTTCCAACAGCGCACGAATACAATCTTCAACCGAAACACCTTCGGCTTCAGCCTTGTAGTTGAGCAACACGCGATGCCTGAGCGTCGGAGGCGCCAGCGCCCGAATGTCTTCAATCGATGCATGAGATCGCCCCTCAAGCAACGCACGAGCCTTCGCGCCTAGGACTAACGTCTGAGCCGCACGTAACCCTGCGCCCCAACTCACCCATTTATTGACAAAGTCCGTAGCCTCCGGTCGACCCGGCCGAGTCGCTTCGACCAACCGCACGGCATAGTCAACCGTCTCGCGCGCGATCGGTACACGCCGCACTACTTCTTGAAACTTTAGGATATCTTCACCGGTAAACAGTGTTTCGATTTCTTCGGCCCGACGTGAAGTGGTTTGCATCACCACATCCAACTCCTCTTCGTGCGGCAAGTAATCGATCAGCACATTAAACATAAAGCGATCCAGTTGAGCCTCTGGCAACGGATAGGTGCCTTCCATCTCAATCGGATTCTGCGTCGCCAGCACAAAGAACGGCTCTTCCAACACATAACGCTTGCCGGCTACCGTTACCTGATGCTCTTGCATCGCCTCCAGCAAAGAAGCTTGCGTTTTCGGCGGTGTGCGATTGATTTCGTCCGCCAGAATCACGTTTGCAAAAATCGGTCCCTTCACGAAAATCATTTCACGGCGACCGTCGCTTCGCTGCTCCAGAATTTCAGTGCCGGTGATGTCCGATGGCATCAAGTCTGGCGTGAACTGAATTCGCTGGAAATTCAAATGAAAGATGCGTGCCACACTGCGCACCAGCAAAGTCTTTGCCAAACCAGGCGCACCCGTGATCAAACAGTGACCACCGGCAAGCAGGCTGATCAGCAATTGCTGTACGACGTCCTTTTGGCCAACGATCGTCTTGGATAATTCCTTATCGATACGCTGGCGACTTGCGCGCAAGTGCTCGACAACTTGTTGTTCTTGCTCGTCAGAGAGCAGTTCGATGCTCACTCGCAGTTTTCCTTTTCTCTAGGTCTTGTCTCAAAAGGGGTCTGACCCTTTAGAGCATCCGGAGAGGGTCAGACCCCTTTTGATGCAGGGCCTAGTGTGTCATGGCGTAAGTCACGATGTTGATGCCAAGCGGATAGGATTTCTTGACAGAGAATTCTTCAAAGTACTCATGGTTCTCCCCTTCACGTTCCCAGCCATCACCCAAGTCCGTGTTATGGCAAATGAAAACCATGATGCGTCGATCGTCGTCATAGATGGCGCGATAGTGAGCCGTCTCGGTGTTGCCTCCGTGTCCCCATTCGTTCGTGGAACCACGTTGCCAAGAATGAATAGAGGGTACTTGAGGCTTTTCTTTGAGCGGATAAACGATCTGGAAAATCTCGTGTTCTAATGGCACTTCCTCCCACTTGCGATGTGGGAACACCTGCTCCATCGCTATCTCAAAATCACGCCATTCCTCATCACCCCAAAAGTCATCTACCATCATAAAGCCGCCGTTGTTGCAGTACTTTCGTAGCCCTTCAATTTCCGGGGCGGTCAGCGCAATTCCACCGGGCTCGATCATGTAGAGAAATGGATAGTCGAACAAGCGCGGATCGGTGAGGTCGAGAATGATCGGGTACGGATTGACCTTCATCGAAGTCAACTGCTGTAGTCGCAGCGAAAAATTCAGATCCGCATCGGGATAATCGGTCGACCAATCCCCGCCTCGGTAGCGCCCATAACCACCGCCGTAATCACTGTAACGCACGCGTACAAAGGTAAACACGTCATGTGGAAAGTTCTGATTGCTGTCCCAGACGGGAACACCATTGCGATTATCGGCACTCCGATACCCGCCACCCCCGCGACCCCGTTGCACGGCGAAGGCGATCGAGCACAGCACTAACAACATCAACGCAACCATAGCGTATTTGATCTTCACGGGCCGTTCCTCCGTATCTCAGGCATAGGTGGGCTTCCGTTCAAGTCCGGCGCAACGATTTGTAAGCTGCCTGGCGAATCTATTTTAGGTTCGGTTAGGCGCGCCTGAGTGACTGCTAACAACAATTCTTGAGCTTCTCGATAACGCGGCGATTCTTCCAACGCATACAATACCTCACGCCGCGCTTCATCGATTTGCCCTGCCGCGAACAGACTCCGCGCCAGCCGATAATGCAAATCAGCGGGGTCGAGCGGGGCGAGTTGCTGCAGCGCCCTCAACGACGAAGTGGCCTCAGCCGGCTTGCCGAGCTTTTCTACCGCTTCGATCCAAGCCTCGTGGCCGGTGGCAATCAACGGTTGCACCGCCAATAACTGTCCAGCCACTTCACGTAATTTGTCCCAAGACTGACTCTCGCGATGCAATTGGATCAAACGCAACAGAGCCGGTAAATTATCATTCGACAACTTCGTCAAACGCTCTAGCGCACTCAGCTCCGTTACTTGGTCATTCAACGCGCGCGCTACTTTGGCTTCGAGCGCAAGGCCACCCCCCTGCTCTGCATCCTCCGGATACAACGTCAACAGACGCTCTACCGCTAGCTTGGCTTCTTGCCAATCTTCATCCGACACCAACTGCGTCACGAGCATCAACTGGGCCGTATAGCTATTTGGCTTCTCAGCTAACACTTCTTTCAGCTCGGCCACCACCGCCCGCCTGGGCAAACCCTCCGAGCTGAAATCCGTGGTCGGTGCGAACTCGTCGGACAACTTGTTCACGTAGCTCGCAAAGCTCTCATCGAGTGCCACCGTGTCACCGTATCTTCGAGCGAAAGCTTCGTCGATCGGTACACCCATACCGAGATCGACCAACAATTTCCGCAGCAATGGCAATCCCTGCGTGTCGATCAAATAGCGTACTGCCAGCGCAGATTCAAAATACGCAAACTGCAAATGCCCGCCGCTCTTGGGTTGCAAAAACGCACCACTTAATTTCGAAAGCGGCACAAAATCCTCCCCTTGCAACATCTTCTTATACAACGGATTCAGCCGCTGACCCCAACTCGCATTGGCTTCTAATTCTTCATAGACCGAAATCCCTTCGCTCAACCAGCGCGGCATCCGATTGTTCGTCTTCTGGAGCGTAATCACGTGACAAAACTCATGCCACAGCACACTCTCCCAATTCGACGGCGACTCACCCTGCGAGGCCGGGCTGTTGGCCGTGATCAATTTGCCAAAACATACACCCAGAAAGCCCGCACCCCCGGGCAAACCAAACGTACGAATCGCAAAATCGCTTTGCTGCGGGAAGATCTCCACCGTCACCGGCTCCGTCAGTTCCAATTCATACTTGGCCGTAATCGTCTTCTTTGCTCGACGCAGCAAGTCCACCACCCGCTCGCCGTAGATCTTCGCTTCACGAGCATCCATGCGAATAATCAAGCCGTCCGCTTCGATCGTCGTGAATTTTGCTAAGCGTTCTTGCAGCGTCTTGAGATTAAAGGCCACTACGTTGTACTTATCTGCCGCTCCGACTTGATCGACAATCGACCAACCTTCATCGTCGCGTCCAACTCGCAGCAGATCTTGCGCGAGCTGAAACTTCGCAGGCAAATAAGTTGGGTTCAGCTTCAATGAACGCCGCTGGTAATCCACCCCTTCGGCGAAGCGATAGTGCTGCGACAATTTTTTGCCAATTAAGTGGTCGACCACTGGGTTCACTTGCCATCTGGCGAGCGCCGCCTTGCGATGCTGACCTTCCTCTTGGTAATGCCCGGTTAAATGCGCGATCGCGGCTCGCAATGCCCAAGCCTCCGGATGGTGCGGATTCACCTTCAGCATCGACTCCAAAATCGACTCAGCGTCCTCATAAGCCTCCGAGTCAACGTAATGCTCGGCTTGCATCAACAGTGACTCGGGATGTTTTGGATTCAGATCCACCGCCGCTTGCAGAAATTTGGTTGCCTTTTCCGAATCCGAAGACGACCAGGCTTTAGCCAGCAGAAAATGAATCTGTGGATCCTCTGGTCGCAACTCGACCGCCCGCATCAAAGACTTCACGGCTTCTTGATAGTCGCTCTTGTCGATCGCCAATTCGCCGATCGCCACCAGGGCTTCAACATACTTTGGATCGCTCTTGAGCGAACGATCATAAAACGCGTCCAACACAACCCGCGCATCTTCACCTTCGGCCAACAGAATCTTGCCGAGGGCCAACATATTGTCGCGATCTGAGAACCGCCACGGAGCCGCCTGAATCAGCGCCGGGATTTCATCGAGCAGTTTATTGCCCTTCTCCGCTTCGCCACTGAACCGATACGCCTGAGCCGCCAGCACGCGCAGTGTTATGCTCGTCGAAAACTTGGTTTCAACCGACTTGTAGACATCGCGAGCCTCCTCGTAGCGCCCGACCGTCATCAACGCCTGCATCAACTGACGCGACCAAAAGTCATTCCAGATCCCTTTGTCGACTTCGGCGCGTGTCAGTTCAATGCACTCTTCGTATTGCCCCGCGAAGAATTTCCCGCGAGCTTCCGCGAAATCGACCGCCAACGAAGCACTTGAAAAGCAACCGACCAAGCAGAATCCTAAAAGGGTGCCTAAACAAGCGTGACGTGATGTCGCTACGCGTTGCAGTTGAGCGTGATTTGTGCAGGAAAAGGCCATACGAAACATGCAACTTCGAGAAAGTACAAGAAGGACCTCAATCCAACATAACTGGAATCGTAACGCCACGCACCTGCCCAGCGCTCGATGTCCCGAATTAATCGGGTTCCGCAGTCGCCACCTGCAACTCTCGCAACTTCGATCTATTAAAAACCCTCCATTCGCGCAAGAGTTTCGCGGTTTAGAAAACCTCAACGCACCGTTGTCAAACATCCACGTTCCGCGGAGCATCGTCAACTCAGCGAAGGATCAATGAACGATTTCAATTCACCCATCCTTTGGGTACTGCACAACAACTAATTTCAAAAGTCAAGGAATTAAACACTTCTCGCCCATTCGCAGCTCTCGTTGACGACCACAACCCGAAGATCAATTCAAAGAGGCCTGCCCCCTTTTGCCTCAAGCAGGCTAGTAAAAAGAATTCAGTTCACGCGGTGAAGCGCCATGGTCGTCCGCCCTGGCAACGTCAAGGATTACGTCCGAGTTCAGGCTGGCCATAGTTAGGTTGAATCTGAGTTCGACACCTTTAAGCCACTGTAGAAATGGCAATCGATAATCGTCTGGAACATGATCTACCAACGAGAGACTATCTTCCTCCCACTTCGAACTGGTCCAGGTCGTCGATTGTTTAGCAAGCGTAAACTCGCCGCCGAGCGGACACTTGAGTTCACCCTGCAGCGCCTGCTCGACGCTCTTGCGAAAGTTCTTGGGATCGGTTCGCAGGCCGATCGACCAGCGATTGAGCCATGAGGCGACCGAAGCCGACAGTTTCCGGGATTGACAGTACGAATAAGCGTTCAAGTAGGGAGCAATTTCCGCTTGATCAACTCCACCGACGCGCAGTAGCAACTGGGTAGGTTCATCGAGATCTTGGATGACTAGATTGTCCCGAACCGCCTGTCGCAATTGGGGACTGCCTCCGTAAATCGACCACTGATCGTCTTCATAGAGTGCGCTTCTTTTTGCAGCACCCAGCAGACCTCGAATCAATAACTCGCCGGTCACGATCGCTAGATCCGTCGACGTCGGGGGGCTTTCCCGTTTGAACAGATTTAGGCTTGGCACTTCTTGAGAACGGTTCGAGCCTCGCGCCGCTGGAGTAAGGTTCACTTTGCGGCTTTGTAAACTCTGCATCAAGCCCGAAATGGCTTGCAAGCCATCGGTTCCGCTCGGGGACACGGCAGCAAACGATTGTTGCTGCGCGAAGGCTTGCGTGCTGCCGTCCGTGCGATGCAGTTCACCCTGCTGAATGCGAAACGGCACTTCGACGTCAGTGACACCAGCATGCGCGAGGACATCATGCGACGGAGTTCTTAAGCGAGCTGAGACCCCCATCAATTCATTGTGCGACATGGCTGCGTGCGTTACCGACGGCTGCGACAGGTAACTGGTCAAGAATCGGTACTCATTCCGCGCATAGGGCGTTATGTGAATTTGCAATTCAACACGCTCAACGCTTTCATCGATGGCGGAACTCGCGATCGACACTAAAACCGGATCCATTCATCCGCCGACTTACCAGCCCGGCCTTCCGAATCGAACTGGGAAGACGCCGCGCATCGGCAAAAGAATGTCGCCAGCTTGAGGCCGCGGCCATAGTCGCCAAGGCGCTCGG
>JANLQO010000085.1:0-15593 GCA_031367855.1 Planctomycetia bacterium
GGTGATCCAGCCCAGCGTTCCCGTCAACGCGACAAACGTCCCCATCGTCAAGCCAAGCAGGGTCAGCGCCTTCGCCGAACCGATGCGGTCGATCAGCCAGCCGCCGGGCAACATGCCGATCGTGTAGACGATCAGGAACGCTGTGTAGACCCAACCCATCTGAACTTCGGTGATACCGATCTGTTTGATGAATATTTCACTGCCTGCAACCGAGATTCCCACCCGATTGAAGTGGGCTAGACCTGCAAAGACCATCAACATCACCACGAGCCGCCAGCGTTTTTTGGAGGATAGCGAGTCGGTCTCTGGCTCAGTCAAATTTCGCATAGTGTTCTTCCAACTTTGCTAGGCTCTGTCTCGCATCCTGTGCAGCTTGAGATAGTACAATGTAACCTTCTGCAGATGGAAATGTAATCTTGTGGACATGGACTTGAAATTGAACGGAACCCGGTGGAGGTTCGATAGTGTTCCTGATGTTGCTATGTGCGGTGCTGGCTGTTGAAGAACCGGCGGGAGGGGAACCTTCTACGTCCGAGCAGATTCGCTTTTATGAAACCAGCATTCGTCCTCTGCTGATCGAGCACTGTCTGAAGTGTCACGGCGAAAAGAAGCAATGGGGTGGATTGCGGCTCGATTCACGTGAGGCGACGTTGCGCGGCGGCAACTCGGGCGCAGCAATTGTTCCGGGCAAGCCGCTCGAAAGTCTGCTGATTCAGGCGGTACAGCAGGAGGATGAAGATCTCAGAATGCCGAAAGGCGACAAGCTCAACGAGCGGCAGATCGCGGATCTCATTCGCTGGATCGAGATGGGTGCGACGTTCCCGGGGGCGACAACGGCGGCCACACGGACTCGCGATCCGAATCATTGGGCGTTTCAGCCGCCGGCAGAAACGCCCGTTCCCGAAGTGCGAAATGAGCTCTGGTCGCAGTCTGCATTAGATCGTTTTATCCTCGTAAAGCTCGAAGCAGCGGGGATGTCACCCTCGCCGCGAGCAGACAAACGTACACTCCTCCGCCGAGTCACGTTCGATCTGACCGGTCTGCCGCCGACACCGGAAGAGATCGATGCCTTTCTCGCGGACGATTCACCCACAGCGTTTGCGCGCGTCGTCGATCGGCTGCTCGACTCGCCCAGGTACGGTGAACGCTGGGGGCGGCATTGGCTGGACGTCGCGCGCTATGCTGACTCGAACGGATTGGATGAGAACGTCGCTCATGGCAACGCATGGCGTTATCGGGATTACGTCGTCGCGGCGTTCAACCGCGACAAACCGTTCGACCGGTTCGTCATCGAGCAGTTAGCAGGCGACTTGTTACCTTTCGAGGGCGAGCAACAGCAGCATGAACAATTGATCGCGACCGGATTTCTCGGCATCGGGCCAAAAGTCCTGGCTGAGACTGACGAAGCCAAAATGCGGATGGACATGGTCGACGAACAACTAGACACGACTGGCCGCGCGTTTCTCGGCCTTACCCTCGGCTGTGCCCGTTGCCACGATCACAAGTTTGATCCGATCGACACGGCCGACTATTACGGCTTGGCAGGTATCTTCAAAAGCACGCAGTCGATGCGGAAGTACACAAAACTCGCTGAGTGGCACGAGAACCTGCTACCTTCCGCAGCTGCCTCGGCGCTGCAAGCCGAATTTGAAGCGAAAGTGGCCGCGAAGAATACCACCATCGCCGATTTTGTCGCCGCCGCCGATAAGCTCGTCAACGAAAAACTCGCCGCCGATGCCGCTGCCTCAAAGCCCGAAAAACTGGAGACGCTCTATCCCGAAGCGACGAAGGCCGAGCTGAAGAAACTGCGCGATGAACTTGCCGCGCTAGAAAAGGACGCGAAGGAACTGCCATCGGCGATGGGTGTGACCGAGGACAAGGTGACCGACGTTGCGATTCACATCCGCGGCAATCCGCTCAAGCTTGGCGACATCGTTCCACGCCATACACCCCCGGTCTTACGCGGACCGCACCAGACCCAGTTCACGGCCCAAGAGAGCGGCCGCCGACAACTGGCCGAATGGCTTGTCGATCCGCAGCATCCGCTGACCGCGCGCGTGTTTGTCAATCGCGTCTGGCGTTGGCATTTCGGCCATGGGCTGGTGCGCACGACCGACAACTTTGGGCTATTGGGTGAAGCGCCGTCGCATCCCGAATTGCTCGATTGGCTGGCCCGCCGGTTCATCGCTGACGGCTGGTCCGTCAAATCGATACATCGGCTGATTTTGAATTCGAGTACCTATCAACAATCGAGTTCAGTTGAGGGTCGAGATCCCGAGAACAGGCTCTTCGGCCGCGCAGAAGTGCGACGACTGGAAGCTGAAGCCGTTCGCGATGCATTGTTGGCAGTTAGTGGCCAATTGGAGACGACTATGGGTGGTTCACTGCTGAAGCTTAAGAACCGCGACTATTTCTTCGACCACACCTCAAAAGATCTGACGACCTACGACAGCCGACGACGTTCATTGTATCTGCCGGTCGTCCGCAACAACGTCCTTGACCTGTTTCAGTTGTTGGACTTCCCCGACCCGGGCGTATCAAACGGCAATCGCGCCACTACCGTCGTCCCACTCCAAGCGTTGTTGATGCTCAACAGCGAATTCGTCATGCAAGCTGCCGCCGACTTGGCGGACCGGCTGCACGGCGAGACGAGCGATGATGATCAGCGTCTCTCGCGACTGTACCTGATTGCGCTCGGCCGCGAACCAACTCGCGTTGAACGCTCGGCTGATCGTGCTTTCTTGAGCGCTGCCGAACAAGCCCAATCTCCCGTGTCCGACGCCAACACGCGACGACGCTTAGCCTGGGCCAGCCTCTGCCAAGTTATGATCGCCACGAATGAATTCATGTACGTAAGGTGAATGCCAGCGCTCTGTGGAGTAGTTGCTCCGCAACTACTCCCCGAGTCGCCGAGCAACCCGAGTCGCCGAGCAACCCGGCCACACTTCACTATGTGGGTGTTTTCTTCATCTGCTCAAGCAATCGTCCCGGGCTGCCCATGATGTTGTAGCCCGCATCGACGTGCAAGATCTCGCCGGTGATACCGTTACTGTAATCGCTCAACAGATACGCACCGCTTCGGCCAACTTCATCGTGCGTAACGCAACGACCCAGTGGAGCCACATGGCCGTAGAACTGCTGCATCTCGCCGACACCGGCTGCGTAGCCCGCCAGAGTCTTCAGCGGTCCAGCACTCACGGCGTTCACTCGCACATCGGCGGGCCCCATGTCATAAGCTAAATAGCGAATCGTTGCGTCGAGCGCCGCTTTGCAAATGCCCATCACGTTATAACCTGGCACGCATTTCTCGCCACCAAAGTAGGTCATGGCTAGCACCGAGGCGCCGGGATTAAATAACGGTCGCGCATAATTGGTGACCGAAATCAAACTGTAAACACTTACATCCATGGCTAACTTGAAACCCGAACGGCCGGTCTCAACGGTCGGTCGCGAAAGGTCGTCGCGGTCCGCAAAAGCGATCGAATGCAGTAAGAAATCGATCTTGCCAAGTTTCTCACCGGCTAGCTTCATGAACGCTTCGACTTGGGCATCATCCTGTACGTCGAGTGGCTCGAGAAACTTGCACTGGTCTGGGTAGCGATCAACGCATTTGCTCACTCGCAAGCGGTTCTTGCGTTTCTCATCGTCCGGACGATCCGGCAAGTGCGAGAAGCCACAGACGCCGCCGAGTTCCATGATCTCTTTAGCGATCGCCCAGGCGATGGAGTTATCGTTGGCGATCCCTAAAACCAAACCTTGTTTTCCTGCAAATGAAAGCATGCGTCAGAACCTCTTGTTTCATCAAATTCATTTTCCGGACAAGCCCGTTTCAAACAGCGCTTTAGCAGGAGAGGATACCGGTTTTGACCAAAAGTCGCTACCTCTAAGTCCTCGCTCAAGGAAAAATTGAGCCACGCGTAGGCGTACTTTTAGACGCAATAGCCCCCGGTTCTAGCCACCACCGGAAGCTCATGCCCAATAGCACTGAATTTAGGTACTTAGGTCCGACTTCCCGAGCTCATGATTACCCTTCGATTCAGTGAGCCGTCGGCGTTAGTTAGCTGCGGGTTTCGAAGCAGACGACTCAACCTACTCGGTGATTGTCAACTGCCAAACGAGTCGCGGCCAGCGAACAAACATTGGACGAACTACAAGCAACCAGCGACCACAACTTCGAGACCTGTGGCTAACGCCAACGGCTCACAGAGCCCCAGTACCAAACCCCAGTACCAAACCCCAGTACCAAATTCCGGAATACTTCCCCAAGTCACCACTAGCGGGAGGCCGCTTACCTGGGTGTTTCGAGTAGGACTCAGGTTGCAACTATCCAATCTCTCGACTGGGTAAAGTCCTCGCGGCACTTTTTGGACCAAGCATCAGCAAACTCAATCCGAGCGCAGTGGCGCCTGCGCCTGCGATCAACCAGGTAGCTGGTAAGTGCGCGCCTTCTTCAACCATATAATCCCACTTGGCCAGTTCGTCGCGAAAGTGGTTCAAGGTGAATTGCAAGCCATTGTGAATCGCATGAAAAATCATTCCAGGCCAAATCGAGCCCGTTCGCAAGGCGATCACAGCCAATAAAACTCCGATCAGCGCAGTCGGCAAAAATCGCTCAACCATCAATACATTTGAAGTCAACACATGCATCAACCCGAATAGCAATGATGACACCACAATCGCCATTACGGTCGACAACTTGTGCAGTGAACCCAGCACAAACCCGCGAAAGAAAAACTCCTCGCACACCGCTGGCGTGATCGCAAACACGAACAACACAAACACCAACGGCAACTCTCGCAACTGGTTCGCAAACTTGGCCACATCGCCAAGCCGATTGGCGTCGATCGTTCCGATTAACATCTGGCTGTAGTAAAACACTTCGTGAGCAATCGTCCAAGTCGACAAGCCGAGCACCAGCACCGCAGGCAACCACAGCATCCACTGTTGCTTCGTACCGGGATACAGCCGAAACGTAGTCTGAAAGTTAAGCCGCCGAATCCAACTGACGAGTAGCGGCAACCCCAAAATCAACGTGAACGAAACCAACGCTGCAATGCCTAAACGCGTGGCCAGCGCATCGCTTGTCCCGGGCAAAACGCTTGACGCAACGAAATACAAGGGAAATAGAACGGCCATCGTCATGGCCATCTGATCGGGCTTAGGATAGTCGCTGATTTGGGCTGGTCGCCGCAGCAAATCGCGCCAACTCCCTTGACTGCCTTGCATCGACGCATCGGAACCAAACAAGCGGCTGGCCACTGCCAACGCCGTCGCAGCATAGATGCCAGTGCAAATCACTGCTACGAGCGCCGTGTTCCACTCGACCGAGTTCGTCAACAACTGCCTAGCGAGCAAAACGATGTTCACTAGCGGAATGGTCGCCATTAGGTTCGTAAAACGAATTCCTGGCAATAAACTCAGCACGCCCGGCGTAAGCGCGAGCAGCATGACTGGGATAAGATAGGCTTGGGCCTCTTTAAAACTCCGTGCGAAACTTGTGATCGCCAACAGTAACGCCGAGAAAAATGTCGTGAACAGGATGAGCAGCGCGAGCACCTGGCCCACCATCGCAGTTGACAGCGTAGCCTGCCCAAAGATAACCCGTCCCATTCCGCTGGCCCACAGCGTAATCGTCATCGCCAGTAGATTTGCAAGCGCCGTCAGGAGTGAAACGGTTACCACAGCGCTGTACTTGGCAAGCAGTAAAATATAACTGGGTGTGGGCGAAACAACCAGGGCTTCCATCGTGCCCCGTTCCCGTTCGCCCGCTGTTAAATCAATGGCTGGATACACCGCGCCGGCCATCGTCATCAACACCAGCACCAGTGGAATCATCGTCGCCAACATGTCCGCATAGTTGCTTGGCAAAGATACTGGCGTTGCCATCAAGCGAATGGGAGCTTCATGTTTCTCACCTAGCAACGAACGTGCGGACGCATTGTTGAAAGCCGCAAAAGCGCGCTCGACCACCTGCAACGCTCGTTCGCTGACTGGATCGTTCATGCGATATTGAATTTCGTAATCGCCTAAAGCGGCGAACGCTTGCTCGGTTTTCGCGTGGCGTTGTCGACGCCGTTCAGTACGCGCCAAGTCCTCGGGTGTTGGCGCTGGCAATGGTTTCTCAGACTCGCTTGCATTTACGCCGGATTGGGGCGGTTCAGGTTGGGGCGGTACTGCACCCGGCAATTGCTCACGGGTCCGCAACTTGCGCAGGATCACCAAATCGACGGTTCCATTTGTCAACTCATCCGATACATTTCCGTCAATGACTAACAGATCCGGTTCCGGCAGGGCCGACTCGGGTTCACCCCCAGCGCTCGCCAGCTGGTTTTTGGACGCCTTGAGCACTGGTTCGAGGAAAACCGGCGAATGCTCTCGATCCGCCAACAGCGACCAGCCGGTTAACAGAAACTCGGGAAAAGGACTCCCTTCAATCTCAGCACTCATGCCGACGGTCACCGTCTGCCGTGCTTTGGCCGAGATATTGTTTAGCAATACTCGATTGAGCACGAGGCTTAGCAGCGGATAAATCAGCAGGGGCATCAGCACCAGCGTGATCACGGTTCGGCGATCTCGCAACGACTCACGCAACTCTTTCATGCACAGGCGACCGAATCTAGCGAAGTTGAACGTGCGAGCACTCATCCTCGCACCTCATCTTGTCGGTGCGCGCCGTATTGCAACGGATCCGGCCCCAACGCCAACTCCGTCTGCTTCATCATCGCTAAAAACATATCGGTCAAATGCTCTTTCCCCGTTGCCTGCTGAATCTGTGCCAGTGTTCCGGTGTACAGCATCTGGCCCCGGTGAAGCAAACCAAAACGGTCACATACGCGCTCTGCCTCATCCAAACGATGCGTCGAAAGCAGCACTGCCTTGCCAACTGCCTTGAGATGAGCGATGAATTCGAACACGGTTTGACTACCTACGACATCTAAACCGCGGGTTGGTTCATCGAGCAACATGACTGGCGGATCGTGCATTAACCCTCGCGCCAGTATCACCCGTTGCCTTTGACCGGTACTCAATGTGCAGCAGCGTTGATCGATGAAGCGTTCCAGTTGCAATTTCTCGACCAACGCGTCCAATCGCTCGCGGGCAATATTCAGTGGCACCGCATAGAGATCCGCGAAGTACATCAGCATCTCACGGACCGACAGCCATGGATAGACGCCATCGTTCGTCGAAACCATTCCGATGGAAGATCTCACCGAAGCCGAATCCGCATCCGGCGACAAACCGCCCACCTCCGCCGAACCGCTATCCGGGCGCAGTAAGCCCATGACAATCCGGAGCGTGGTTGTTTTTCCCGCACCATTGGGACCTAACAAACCGAAAACTTCGCCAGCTTGCACGGCGAAAGAGATTCCGTTCACGGCTTTGACGGTGCGTCCCCCCCACTGAAATTGCTTGACGAGGTCGCGAGTAACGATCAATTGCAGGTCCAATCGAGTGGTTTTACAGTACGCACATATTCCGTCCTAACCTATACCAATCTCAGTGCCGATGGGTTCATTTCCCAAATCCGTTGGAGTACAGCCTTGGACGGTCTCTCAAGCCTGGACTCCTGTTGCGCAACTCAATTCGCAAAATTGAGGTGCCTCGATTATCATCGAAACTCAGTTATCATAGCGACTTATATCTTCCTACCCAACTCACAACCCTGACTACCAACCAACCCTGACTACCAACATGCAAAACGAAAACATCCAGCGTCGACACTGGCTCGCACAGTCCGCAGCGGCTGCCGGTTGCTTTACCGGTCAAATTTCGCAGGTTCAAGCTCAACCGCCCCTACCTACCCCGGCACCGAAGTTCCGCTATTGCTTGAACATGAGCACTATTAACGGCAACGAAGTCCCGGTGCGCGATCAACTGAAGATCGCCGCCGAAGCAGGCTACGACGCGGTTGAATTGTGGCTGGGACACATTGAAAAATATACCCAAGGCGGCGGCGACTTGACCGCCCTGCGCAACGAAATTCGCGATCTCGGGTTGGCCGTCGACAGCTCGATTGCATTTGGAAAGTGGATTGTCGACGACGACACTGAACGAGCCGCTGGACTGGAACAAGCCAAACGCGATATGGATACGATCCGTCATCTTGGAGGTCGTCGTATTGCTGCACCACCGGTCGGAGCCACTGACAAGCCCGGTCTCGACCTCAATGCAGCTGCCGCGCGATATCGCAAGTTGCTCGAAGTTGGTTCCGCCCGCGACGTTGTCCCGCAAGTCGAATTGTGGGGCTTTTCGAAGAATCTGGCCACACTTGGCGAAGTGCTCCACGTGGCTGCAGGTGCAAACCACCCTGATGCTTGCGTACTGCTCGACGTCTATCACATGTACAAAGGTGGCAGCGATTTCAGCAACATTGGACTCGTGCCTGGCGCCAAGATGCACTGCCTGCATATGAACGATTATCCCGCCGAACCGAAGCGGACCGAGATTGCTGACAAAGATCGCATTTATCCTGGTGAAGGCATCGCGCCTATGAGCCTGATCCTGCGCAGCTTGGCCCAAGGTGGATTCAACGGCACACTTAGTCTTGAACTCTTCAATCGCAGCTACTGGGCCCAGCCGCCGCAACAGGTCGCCAAACTTGGTCTGGAAAAAATGAAAGCGGTTGTGGCTGCTGCTTTTGCCTAGCTTTCAAAAGGCTGGGCACTCAACTCACGATTAAGCCTTCGGTCCGCGATGAAAACCAAGTCGCCAACTGGGGCATACGGCCATACGCGTATGCCATCATGGCGATCGGATGAACTGTTGGCTTCGTGGTCCCTTGCTCCATCTGCAATTTGCACGCCGTACACTCAGTAGCGCCCAGTTGTGCAGGAGTCTCCTTCATGGTGTTGATCAACGACCGACCGATACGCAAACTGGTGCGGTAGTTCTTACGCTGCAAGCCGAACGTCCCCGCCATTCCGCTACAGCCTGCGTCAGCGAATTGGACTTGCAAACCGGGAATTAACTTCAACAGGTTAAGCGCGGGTCGGCTGGGATCCAGCACCCTTGAATGACATGGTTCGTGGTACACCATGGAAAACGAAACCGGTCGGAAATTAAGTTCGAGCTCGTTTCGCATATGCATCTGCCACAGGTACCCACAGGCTTCGTACGTGTGCTTCGAGATCAACTCCGTGTCCTCATCTTGCTGCAAGTTTCTATACTCATGTTGCAAACAAAGCGCAGCCGAAGGTTCGGTCGTCACAATGTCGTATCCATTGCGCACTGCCTCAGCTAACAGACGCACGTTGGACTTTACTAACTTGCGAGCCCGCGCGACATCGCCGCTGGTAATCATGGACATGTACGAAGGCGTTTGATTGGTTGGACAGTAAACCTCGACGCGCTGATGCCGCATCACCTCAACCAAAGCTCGACCAAGCAGGGGGTTGTGCCAGTTCACGTATTGGTCGACAAAGAACAACACCTTGCGGCCTGTTGCACGGTTGAGTCGATTCATTTTCTCTCGCGCGGCCCACCTCAAAAACGTCTTCCGCGTGACCCTCGGCAGCTTTCGGCCCTGCGCGATGCCAAGCGTTTTTTCCATAATCCAGCGTGAAATCGAATTTCCCAGCAACAGATTTGATACTTGCGGAAAGCGGCTACCAAAAGCAGCCAGCAGATCGAGTCGATTCAGCATTCTCTCGGACATCGCCAAACCTTGCCCTGCGACATGCTGTGCTTTGATTTCTTGAACTAGCTTTGGAATGTTGACGGACGCCGGACATTCGGTGCGGCATTGATGACAGTTGAAACAGAGATCTGCGACCGCTTTCATTTCTCGGCTTTCGAGCAGTGCCGGATCTAGTCGACCGGTCAACATCCCGCGCAGTAAATTGGCCTTGGCCCGCGGCGAGGCTTCTTCGCCTTTGTGAACACGAAACATCGGACACATCCGTTCGGCGGCGCCGCTGCTGCGACAGCGGCCGCAACCGTTGCACGACCGTGCCGAATAGCTTAGCGGCTCAACGCCCGACCAATCCAAAAGGACCGGCAACTTCAGGGTGCTCGTATCGTCTTGGTGCTCCTCCACATCAATTGCCGGCAACGAACTGTCAAATCCAATATTCTGCAAGTCGCCCGTCATGAGATGCTGGTCGACGGAATGCGAGCCGAGAATCGCCGTCGCTGCGTCGAAAGCCGTCCCGAGTGGGATGGTGTTTCCTCCTACTGCGAAACTCGATGGCACGACTAGGGACTTGGGGACTGGTCGCAAATTTTCGTTGACCTTGGGCGGAACATCGCTCATGAACTTGCCAGGATTCAAGATGTCAGCCGGATCGAAGATCTGCTTGATCTGGCGACACAACTCCATGCGTGGGCCCAATTGCCGGGCTGCCATCGCCGCACGGCTTAGCCCCAGTGCATGCTCGCCGGAGATGCAGCCGCCGTAGGCCATCACTTTCGAATAGATCGCTTCACTCAGTCGTGCCAGCCGATCGTGATCCTGCGGATTGCCCAAGTCCAAGAACGGGCGCACATCCAGTTGGCCGTGGGCTGCGTGCGCGAACAACGTCGCCGTCACTCGCTCTGTCTTCAATATGTTCTGAATCTCAAGTAAGAAATCGGGCAACCGTTTGGGTGGGATCGAAATATCTTCGATAAACGGCAATGGTCGTTGACTCCCTTTCAGACGATACAGACGCGGAATTACTCGCCTCGACAGTCGCCACAACACGGAGCGTTCTTGATCATCAGTGGTGATTCGATACGACATCACCGGTTTTCCGCGACGTTGCAGTCTTTGCAGCATCGCCGTCAGCCGACCCCGCAGCGTCGCCGCGTCCTCGCCATGCATTTCAATCAGCAACATCGCTTCAGCCCCGCGTGGTCCGATGGCTGCATAAGTCGACTCGGTTTCGCGAGCAATCTCTAACAATCGCCGATCCATTAAATCGCAAGCGGCAATCTCTTCGCGCATCACATCCAAAACAGCTTTCGCAGCCATGTCCATGCGTTCAAAAAACAACAGCATCAGCCCCCGAACCGCTGGCACAGGGTCCAGTTCCAGGGTCGCCTCGGTGATGATCGCCAATGTTCCTTCGGCGCCGCACATCAACCGCGCCAGATTCACATGTTCGCCGTCGAGCGTCTTCTCAACGCGGTAGCCACAGCCGCGAGCGACCTCCGACCACGGTGGACGCAACAGCAATGCCGAATTGCGTTGCAGCAACGATCCAATTTCGCTCGCCAAGCGTTCTGCGGTAGTCAGCGGCGGATGGTCCAGCGCCCAACGCTCACGTCCCAGTTCAACCACTTCGCCGGATGCCAACACGGCTTGTAAAGACTGTACCCGCTGACCGGCTGAACCGTACTTTGGAAAGTGGCTTCCCGCGGCGTCGATCGACAACATGCTGCCTATCGAAGACACACTTCGCGTAGCGGGATCGGGACCGAATAGCAAGTTCTTTTGACCCAGGGCCCGATTCAAGTCGGCCTGCACCACACCGCATTGAACGCGGATCGTGTTGCCCACGGGCGGATTGACACGTCGCATGAACCTAGAAAAATCCATCACTAAACCGCGACCAAGTGCCTGTCCAGCCAATCCGCTGCCGCCGCCCCGCGGAAAGACCTTGATGTGATTCTGCGATGCGTAGCGCATCACCTGCGCTACTTCAGTGGTCGATTTGGGCCGCACCACTCCGATCGGACAAATCTCATAAATGCTCGCGTCGCTGGCGTAGATCTGCAAATGAATTGGATCGCATAAGACATCGCCTTGAATCAGGCCACGCAGGTCAGCTTGTATGCGAGCTTGCTCGGGATCCATGAGTCATCTTATTAAAAAGTAATAGGCACATGCCGTTTGCCGCAACTTGCAACCAATCAACCATGACCCAAGTAATGCATTTCCAAACATCCCAATTCAGCTCAGTTGTCCCAGATCAGACAGCATTTCGCTCATCTCGGCTGCCGCGTGCATGTCCCCTTGCGCTCTCGCCACCTCGATACCCTCGCGCAGAAAACTTCTCGCCTCCTCTACTTTATTCAAATCCGCCATGATTTGTGCGCAACGAAAAAAAGCTGGTACGTAAGGCGGGGTTTCGACGCACAGCTGTTGCAGGAGCACAACAGCCGGCTCACTTTCGTCCTCGTTCACCATTTCCAGCGCTAAACTGTACCGCAAGAATATGTCGCGCGGTTCATCGTGCAGCATCGACTCAATTTTTTGGCGACGAGTCAGTTCGGGTTTGATCACTTGCGCACCTTATCTTCGAGATCTTCCAATCAAAACATCCCGTTCTACTGGCATCTGTGCAACTGGCATCTGTGCAACTGGAATCTGTGCAACTGGCGGGCAATACAACAATACGACAGCTAAACAATACGACAGCTATACGAACGACTTGGCTGTCAGGCCACATCGACTCAAGTAGCCTATGATCGCGCCGAAAGTTGTTTCGCACAAGACGCTACCCCGTGGCCTTCAGAGATTCAGCGGTTCCCTGATCGAGAGAATTCAGTCCGGAATTGGCTAGGATTTGTGTTAGCCCATTTCAAAATCCCGCCAGCATCGGCTAAAACTTAGATAATTACCGGGCCGTTTTAAGGTGATTCGCCGCCCGAGCCCCTACCAATTTTGAATGACAAATTGTGAACAGGAGATTTACGCGTGCGTCACTTACATAATTATCGAGCCTTAATTCTGGCTGCCGCTATCGGTTTATCGGGCCACTTGGGCCACGCCGCCGATTTGTTAACCATCGGCTCCGACGCGCCCGCCCTGGACATCGAACACTGGGTGCAGAACGGAAACGGAAAATTCAAGCCCGTCACGAAATTCTCACATGGCAAAGTCTATGTCGTCGAATTTTGGGCCACCTGGTGCGGTCCTTGTATTCAAAGCATGCCGCACTTGGCCAAGCTGCAAACCGAGTACGCAGACAAAGGCGTACAAGTGATTAGCATCAGTGACGAAGATCTCGAGACCGTCGAGAAATTCCTGGAACGCCCCGTTCGCGCCCCAAAAAAGGCCAAAGATGACGAAGACAAAGATGCGACACCAAAAACCTATCGTGAACTTACCAGCGTTTACTGCTTAACCACCGACCCAGACCAATCATCCAACAAGGACTACATGGAAGCCGCTGCCCAGCAGGGAATTCCAACAGCGTTCATCGTGGGCAAGGACGGAAAGATTGAATGGATAGGACACCCCATGGAAATGGACGGACCGCTAGTCCAAGTGGTCGAAGATAAATGGGATCGCGCGGCATTCCAGGCTGAGATGAAAGCCAAGCAAGAAGCTGAACGCATGATGCAAGAGATTCATGAACTTGCTCAAGCGGGCAAGTTTGACCAAGCTATTGCCAAGGTGGAAAACGTCTTGTCCAAAGCCACGGAGCCGCAGCAACTCTTCCAATTGCGAATGATTAAGCTGCAGCTACTGCTAGCTGGCAAGAAGAATGAAGAGGCGGCCAAGTTGAGCGAATCGATGTTCGTCGAACTGGCTGACAAGCCTGAAATGGTCAACGGTTTCGCCTGGAATCTGTTCGAATTGGCTGACCAAGGCGGACCGAGGGCAGACGACGTTCTGAAGCAGGCAATCATCGCCTGCGAAAAAGCGGTCGCTAAGGCCCCTAAAGAAATCAAGGCCAGCCTCTGGGACACCACCGCCCACATTCTCAATATGCAAGGGGATAAAGCCAAGGCACTCAAGCTGGAAGAGGCTGCTGTTGAAATCGCTGAAGGCCAGGATCTCGAATTCATGAAGCAATTCCTCGCCGAACTCAAGAAGTAGATCAGCCAAACAAAAAAACGAGGCCAGAGAGTCCGCCCCCCACGGTGGACTCTCTGGCACTCGCCTGACTTCAACTTGGGCACACCGGCCTGTGCCGCAAATTCTGGTTTACTACTTTGCATACCTAGCGGATCACACTGCCGTTGTTGATGGGTGTCGCAATCCGGCTAGACGACTCAAGATACTGAGTCGTTTCCTCTTGAACCAAACGCAGGTCCGATTCATCCGAGCGCACTTCCGCTCGGAAGCGATGCGTCCCGGCTGCCCCCGCTTTGGCTTGCACACGAAGGACTTTCGTCTCGCCAGCTTCGATACGCGTCAACGGTTCAAAAATCACTTGTCCAGTCACGATGCGATGCTGTCCCCCATCGGCGTGTATCGGTTCGATTCCATCAGAGAACTGAGCCACAGCTCGCACGTTCGTCGCTGCACGCGAGCCCCGATTCGTGATGCTCATTTCATACGTCACTGTTCCCCCGACTGGAGCCGGAGCAACGGGGTCATTTACCACCAGTTTCAAGTCCGCAATGGCTTCAACCACTGTCGTGATACTAGCCAACGAAGGTTGCCCATGAGCTGTCGTAGTGGCCAGCGCCAACTTATGTTCGCCTGCCGACCACAAATTCAATTCAATCGGGAAAGTAAGCACTTGACTGGTCTTGAGGCTGGGTATATCCCAAGTCAACCGATTGTTGACCATCGTTGCGCCACTGGGCTTGCTCAGAACTTCAGCCCCCTCTGGTACCGTCAACTCGGCTCGCACGATTCGCGAATCGAGATCCCCCCCGTTTTGAACACGTACTTCATAACTGGATGGCTCGCCGTGATATACCCGGTTTGAACCTGTGATGGCCGCCGAAATCGAAGCTTGCTTGACCAACACATTGATGCTGGCGGCGCTATGTAATTCGGCTGCATCCGCTTCGGCTTCGATACTCATGGTACCCTTCTCATTAAACGTCAATTCAACATCGATTGATTGCTGTTCACCGGGAAGAATCTCAGGGATTTGCGTTTCGCTCGCTTCGAAGGACGCCGCCCCCAGTTTGACATGCACATTTTTGGCGACCGCGCTGCCAGGATTACGTACATGCAAACGATACATGTTCGCCACACCGTACTCGGCCTCGGACGGACCCTCGAGCGCCAATTCCAATTTCGCTTGGCGGACTTCGATTTGTGCTTCTCCAGTCTTCGGTAGCAGCGTCCAATCCATCGCAATGGCAAAATTGCGAGGCGATTTGGCAGTCAACTGCAGCGGTGCCGATGCGTTCTGGAATGCGGCTAAGTCGGCGAAAGACCACGTGAGCAAAGTTGCGCCGTCCGGTGTTCGCTCAAGTTGCAATTCACCATGCGATGGCTTGCCTTGATTGATCGTCACACCGTTGGGAATCTCTAGTCGCAAGATCACGCCGTCGAGGGGGATGTCGTCTACGTTGCGAACCAACACTTGATAGTCCGCCGGAGTACCAACAGGCATATCATGCGGGCCCTTCAACAGCACTTGCAAACGCGGAGTCTCCATAGCCATGTGTTCGTCTGCACTCGTAGATGCAGCGTTGTTGCGTATCGGATTTGTCGTACGTGGAGCAACTGCGGACGGAAAGCTGCTCGTTTCAGGTAGCACGGTGCCGGCGGGCGGAGTCGCGGTGGGCTTGACCGTTTCTACCTGTGTTGAGGGCGGATTAAAAGTCGGTTGGTTTGTCGGTACCGTGGGTAATAAAGAAAAATTCGGAAGCGGCGCCGGATAGCTTGGCGGCAGGCCGCTGGCGCTGGACTCTGTGCGCTGGGACTCTGTGCGCTGGGACTCTGTGCGCTGCAACTCTGTGCGCTGCAACTCTGTGCG
>JANLQO010000086.1:0-14645 GCA_031367855.1 Planctomycetia bacterium
TACTTAGTCGTGGTCAAGTTGATTTTCAGGCACCGCAGGCGCACGCACAGTTTCGCAAAAACCCAAGGGAAACAAGGGTCAGATGACGTTTCGCCTGGGAAACGTGAAGAGAAACAAGCGGATGGGGAGGGATTTGAACCCACGGTACGGTCGCCCGTACGCCGGTTTTCAAAACCGGTGCCTTAAACCACTCGGCCACCCATCCGTCGTTGTTTTTCCCTGTTTTAGCGCGTCAGTTCGACGGCTTGATCGTTCTCAATCGACGGCAACAACTGTTAGACAACCCTGATGCTTCGTTTTGGTTGGATCAGAACCAGAACGCCCATGGAACCACTCGATGCGGATATCAGTGTTGTCACGAACACTGGAAAGTCTAACAAAAATGCCCACCTAAACAAGCCATATCGAAGTAGTCGTTAACTGCATTCGGGAATGTCGCATCCGGCAGATGCGACCCACATGCGACCCTGCGCCTGCTTTGGTAATGCCAGAAAATGCTTCACCACTTTGCCTAGCAGAGTGACAGATTATGGATGTTGCAATTCGTTGAGGTCGAGGCGGTATAGCACCTGGTTATAATCGTGACGTGGAGTGGCTTCCGTTGACCCAGAAAATTCTTTGGTAAAGGTCGCCTCGAATAGCAAGACGGGAGAATTGGGTTCGGTGAACTCCGGATGGAGCTGAGGGTTGTAGAAAGAGTAGTTCGAATGCGTGACCACGTGTACAGCATCAATCCACGGTCCGATGGGAGCGTCTGCTTCCGCATACCACAGCTCACCCAAAAACGATGCCTTGCCACCCATCTGTGTGAAAATCGAGATCCACTTTTTGCGATAGTTATTCCAGGCAATCGCGCCACGATGAGGAGTTACTGTTTCTTCGCTACGAAGAATGCGAACCGTTGCTTGTGGTTCTAAGTCTTGCCAAGTCTGCGGATCGGACCAAGATTCGAAGTCGGCTGGACACTTCAGCGATGGAAACGGATCGCTAAAAAGCATCCACGGTTTCCCAGAATCGTCGATCCACTTCACAGGATGTCCAAGCGGGCTGGCAATTGGCGTTGGGCTGTGCGCGGACTTTGTCCATACGACACGACTTTTTTCAAACACTCGTTTGTGCTCGTTCCAGACGCACAGTCCGCATTCATACGCTTCGAGCGGCGGTTTGATTTTCATATAGGTTGCCACCAATCGATGCTGTCCCGTTTGGTCCGGAAGACTCGCATAGCCACCGAGCCAGGTTGGCCCGTCACCAGGCATTTGAGCGATCATGCGAGGTTTGCCTTTATCGTCCTTGAAGTAATCGAATTGCAGTCGCACTGGCGGTTCCAATGAGTTAAGCGGCTGTAGTTCAGTGGTCGCTCCGGTCATGTGAAACAATCCCAGCGGGTAACCGGCAAGCGTCGTGTCTCCCCAGCTCCAAAAGAGTTTTCCATCGTGGATTACATTTTGGACACTGTCGCATCCAAGTATTCCGGATTCTTGCCAATGCGATTCAAGACCCAGTTTTTGGCTTTCCGCAAAAATCCCGCCGCCGGTAATCCGTCCCAGTCGCTTCGCCGGCAGTTGTCGTTGCACTTTGACGGTGATCGTTGTGCCTGCGCGAGGAGTGATGCGTACGCCCGAGAATCCAAAACCGTCCTTGGGCACCGAATAACCGTGCCCGAACAGGTGAAACCAAGTTTCCGTATTCATCAGCTCCGGCAAATCGAAGGCGATGATCCCCGCGTTATCAGAAACGAATCGCATTTGATGTGTGGTTCGCAACTCGATTAACGGCACAGGCCAGCCGTTGCTTTCATCAATAATCTTGAGGCAGCATGGTTCAGCTGCGTAGACAGAAGCACAGACAGTTGATGATAAGAAAGTCAGCAGCAACGCAATCGTGACGCGGATAGACATGTGCATTCTTTGGTGATGCACACCCAGAGTCTTCGATGGGTGTGGAATTTACTGCGAGATTAGCACGCCCTTCGCAAAGCCTCAGAGCGTGCCACCCAACAAAGCCTCAGAGCGTGCCATCCTACAAAGCCAGAGCGTGCCACCCAAACAAAGCTTCGGAAAGTTTCAGCACCTCTATTCAAGTCTACCTCAAAATCGAAAGCCGAGCCGAAATCTGGCGCTACGGGCGGCATTTCCCGGGAGATTTTGTAAGTAAATGTCCATTGCAGGGTGCTCTTTTGGCGGATGATTTTCTATCCGGTAGCGGTTAGAATGATGCTCCTGCAACCTGCCCTCGCTTCGATTTTACTCCTCAAGGACCTCTCAGCATGAAGACAATGCTGCAATTAGTTTGCTCGTTGACCTGTTTAATTAGCCTATCGTTGACTTCGGTCGCACAGGATCGCCGCATTGTGTTTCTGGCCGGTCGGCCTAGTCACGGTTACGGCTCGCACGAGCACTTGGCGGGTTCACGCATCATTGCAGATGCCATTCAGAAGGCGTCTCCAAATATTAAATGCGAAGTTTACGCGGGCGGTTGGCCAGAGGATGAGAAGGTGCTCGACGGAGCGGACGCGATTGTGATGTACGCAGACGGTGGCGGTGGCCACCCAGCTCTGGCGCATTTAGATGTTCTTGGAAAGCACATGGCGCGCGGTGCGGGTTTCGCCTGTTTGCATTATGCGGTTGAAGTACCTAAAGACAAAGGTGGTCCTGAGTTTCTGAAGTGGTTGGGCGGCTATTTTGAAACGGACTGGTCGGTTAATCCACACTGGGATGCAAATTACACAAGCTTGCCAGTACATCCCGCCACACGCGGCGTAAAGCCATTTATGGCCAACGATGAGTGGTACTTTCACATGCGATTTCAGCCGGATATGAAGGGGGTCACCCCGCTGCTCAGCGCCGTGCCACCCGAGTCGACCATGAATCGGCCTGACGGGCCGCATAGTGGCAATCCAGCGGTTCGCAAAGAGGTCGCGGAGCGACTGCCACAGCACATGGCGTGGGCTTACGACCGCGCCGATGGCGGACGTTCGTTCGGATTTACTGGCGGTCACTTTCACTGGAACTGGGGACGCGAAGATATTTTGAAGTTGGTTTGCAATGCGATCTGCTGGACAGCCAAAGCTGAAGTTCCTGTGGCTGGGTTACCCGTGTTACGTCCCGCCTTCGATGCGCTGAAGAATGGACAAGACGAACCGATTCCTGACAAGTTTGACTCAGAGAGAACCAAGTCGGAATTCAAGCTGACGAGCGCTGGCGTGGATGAAAAACCAAAAAACAGCGTTAAATCAGAGAAGGGCAGGATGCTATTCACAAGCCCAGTCGTTTCTAGCAAAACTCCCGATCACAAAGTCGACATTGAGATCGAGCTGGAAGGTGCGAAAAAGATTTTCTTGGTCGTCAACGATGGCGATGATGGGTTCACTTGCGATTGGGCCGATTGGCTCAACCCGACTTTCTTAGGCCAAGACAAGCAGATCGATGTGACGACACTCAAATGGACCGTAGCTACAAGTCAGTGGGGCACTGTCAACAAGAACTTGAATGCTGCCGATCAGCCGATGACAGTCAAAGGGAAATCATTTGAAAAAGGGATCGGCACGCACGCCAATTCTGTGATTGGTTACGATGTGCCCGAAGGTGTGACCAAGTTCAGGGCGATTGGCGGGCTCGATAATGGCGGCACTGATCAACAAGGGGGTGGCGCGACCTCCGTTCGGTTTCAAGTTTACGCCGACGCTGCGCCACAAGGCCCAACCGAAGGCGCTCCGGCAAATGCCCATGATCCCGCCTTGGCCGTAGAGGGACTGACGGTGGCTCCAGGCTTGGCAGCTACTTTGACTGCTTCGGAGCCGGATTTGCTTTCCCTTACCAATCTGGATATTGATCATCGCGGCCGCATTTGGGTTTGCGAAGTAGTGAACTATCGCAGGCACAATGGTGAACGAGCGGAAGGCGATCGTATCCTGATTTTGGAGGACACTGACCAGGACGGCAAAGCGGACAAATCCAAAGTCTACTACCAAGGCCGTGAAATCGATTCCGCGATGGGAATCTGCGTACTCGGCAATCGTGTGATTGTTTCTGCATCGCCGAATGTGTGGATCTTTACTGACGATGATGGCGATGATAAACCGGATCGAAAAGAACTATTCTTCACAAAAACCGGTGACCCGCAGCATGACCACTCGGCTCACTCGTTCCTGTTCGGGCCGGATGGAAAATTGTACTGGAACTTTGGAAACACCGGGCACACGGTACACGATGCAAAAGGCAATATCGTTGTCGATAAGGCGGGCAACGAGGTCCGCGATAATGGAAAACCTTACACCAATGGTATGCCCTTTCGTTGCAACCTGGATGGTTCTGAATTCGAAGTGCTCGGTTATAACTTCCGCAATAACTACGAAGTTACGGTAGACTCATTCGGCGCTTTATGGCAATCGGACAATGATGACGACGGTAACCGAGCGACGCGCATCAACTACGTGATGGAATTCGGTAACTATGGCTACGTCGATCAGATCACCGGCGAAGGCTGGCGAGCGCCGCGAACCAATATGGAAGCCGACATTCCACAACAGCATTGGCACCTTAATGATCCTGGTGTCGTCCCGACGATGTTGATTACAGGAGCCGGATCGCCAACGGGCATTACTGTTTACGAAGGCGATCTGCTGCCCGAGGTCTATCGCAATCAAGTCCTGCATTGCGATGCGGGCCCCAATGTCGTGCGGGCTTATCCAACGACCAAAGATGGCGCAGGATATCAAGCGGAAATTGTTAACATGTTAGTGGGCGAGCAGGATCGTTGGTTCCGGCCAGCGGATGTGTGTGTCGCGCCGGATGGCAGTGTATTCGTCACGGACTGGTATGATCCCGGCGTCGGTGGACACAACATGCAGGATATGGAACGTGGGCGATTGTTCCGGTTGGCACCTCCCAATAACAAATACGTTGTGCCTCAGTTCGATTTTTCAACGCCTGGAGGGGCGGTGGCCGCGCTACAGAATCCCTGTTTGTCGGTGCGTTACATGGCTTGGGAAGCGATTCAGAAGTTTGCAGCGACAGCCGTTTCTCCGCTAAAGAAATTGGCCGGTAATGCGAATCCACGACTACGAGCGCGCGCTTTGTGGGCGCTTGGAAAATTGCCTGGCCATGGGGACGAAGCACAACGAATGGCTTTGGCTGATCGCGAGGCCGACGTGCGCATGATGGGGATTCGGTTGGCGCGCCAGTTGGGCGTGCCAGTGGAAAAGTATGCCGCGAGTGTCGTGCGCGACGCTTCGCCACAAGTGCGTCGTGAGTTGGCAGTTGCCCTGCGATTCGATAAATCACCGGCGATGCCAAAACTATGGACCGAATTGGCGAAGCAGCATGATGGCAAGGATCGTTGGTACTTGGAGGCGCTGGGTATCGGAGCCGAATTGCGTTGGTCGGAGTGTTTTGCGGAGTACATGAAGTCAGCCAAGGATGCTCTACCTGCTGCGAAGTTGGATATCGTTTGGCGCAGTCGTGCTCCCGAAGCGGCCGCTGAAATTGTCAGACTGCTAACGGATTACAACTTGCCTGCTGCGGAGGTGCCGCGCTTGCTCCGCAGTCTGGATTTCCATTCGTCAGCCGATCGAACGATGGCGATGGCAGCGCTTCTGTCTGCACCGCCTGCGAAGAACGAAGCTGAAACGATGCGTCGCGATCAGCTGGTGGTCGAAGCCATGCTGAAACTGCCTGAGCAAAAATTGGGTGATCGCGCTGATTTGGCTGAGGTAGTGCAGCGAGTGCTGGGGCGGACGAAAGATCGGTCTGAACAGCTGCGGATTTTAAAGCAGATTGGTACACACGATTCCGTCGCCCGGTTGATAGAGCTGGGTATGTCCGGAGATGTAGATTCCACCAGCGTGGCTGCCTTCGAAGCGTTATTCAGTGCGGATAAAGGTGATGCTCTGACGCTGATGCTGCTTTCGGAGAAACCCGAAGTTGCATCCCGAGCCTCTGAGGTTTTGGCACTTTGCAATGGCCGAGGAACCGTGAAACTGATGACTGAGGTGCTAAACGATGCAAAGGCATTGCCGGAGGCGCATATGGCCGTGGCCAGAGGTTTGGCAAGAACCGATCAAGGCGCACAATTGCTGCTCGATGCGGCCCGCGATGGCAAACTGCCTAACGAAGTTCGATTCATTGCGGGCTCTGCGCTGCGTTCAAACCGCAAAGATGAGATTCGCAAAGCGGCCAATGAACTGTTCCCCAGCCCCAAGTCGCTCGGTAAAGAGCCGGTACCACCACTGGCCGAGCTGGTTACTCGAAATGGTGATGCGGGCAGCGGTGAGAAATTGTTCAAGACGACTGGTACTTGCGCGAACTGCCATCAAGTTCGCGGGCAAGGGAAAGTTGTCGGTCCAGATTTGACCGAAATCGGAAGCAAGCTGACTCGCGAAGCCATGTATGTTTCGATACTGGACCCATCGGCTGGGATCAGCCACAACTTCGAAAGCTACTCCGCTTTACTTGAGTCGGGGCAAGTGATTGTGGGCTTGATGGTCAGCCAAACGGATGACAAAGTCACACTCAAGGACGCGCAGGGGATCGAACGCGTTATGCCGAAAAGCGAAATTGAGCAACTCAAGAAGCAAGATAAGTCGCTCATGCCGGAGAACTTGATCGAAGCGCTCAGCACTAAAGATTTGGTTGACGTTGTCGAGTACATGCTTACACTCAAGAAGTCTACTTGATTACTTGCCGCTAGATTGAGATCAGTTAAAGCGTTTGCAGCCGCGGTGCTGTGAGGCTTTTGTATTGGAAGAGTCTCGACCATTCAATTTATACATCTACCTTCTCACAAATCGGTTCACGGATGACAGCTAACTATCAGGTCTCTCGCGTAAACGGCAGCAAAGACCAGTCCGAATTCCTCAATCTCGCCTGGCGCATATACAAAGACGATCCCAATTGGGTCCCGCCCTTACGCCTCAACATTATGGAGCTGGTCGGCTTCCGCAAGCATCCGTTTTACGATAATGCCACGATCGAGAACTTCTTGGTGCGCAAGGACGGCCTGGTGGTGGGTCGTATATCCGCGATCGTCAATCATGGTCACAACCAGCGATTCGAAGAAAAACGTGGTTTCTTTGGGTTTTTTGAGTGTATTGACGACCAACAAGCCGCCGGTGCATTGTTCGCCGCCGCATGTAAACACCTTGTAAGCCAGGGGATGACGGATGTTCGCGGTCCGTGCAATCCCGGCCTCAACTACGAAGTTGCCCTGCTTGTCGACGGCTTTGATACGCCGCCAACGTTCATGATGACCTACAATCCGCCCTATTATGAAAAACTGATTGTGAGCTGCGGGTTTGCAAAGTGCGAAGACTGTTATGCCTATGAAGGCGTTGTTTCAGAGATTGTCAATTTGGATCCGAAGCTGGCGTTTGTGGTCACGGAATTGAAACGTCGCTTCAATGTCAAAGTTCGTCGCTTCAACTTGAAGCGATTCACCGAAGAGGTCAATCTGTTTCTAGATATTTATAATAAGTCGCTGGTCGCAACCTGGGGGTTCGTACCCTTGTCACCCGCCGAGGTCGCGCATCAAGCCAAGGGCTTGCGGCACTTGTTGGTACCGGAACTGACTACGGTCATCGAAGTGGATGGCAAGCCGATTGGCTCTGGCTTAGCCTTGCTTGATTTTAACCCCGTAATCAAGCAGATAAACGGGCGACTGTTTCCGTTCGGTTTTATCAAGTTGATGTTGAGCAAACGCAAGTTGAAACGCGTGCGGTTGATGAGCACCAATGTGGTACCGGAGTTTCAACGTTGGGGGTTTGGGTTGCTCGCTCTTGAGCGGATGTTGCCGGACATTTTGAAAATGGGGATTACGCACGGCGAATTTTCGTGGGTATTAGAATCCAATCACCTCTCGCGATCCAGCCTTGAACGCGGCGGGGTGCGACGCGCCAAGACTTATCGTTTTTACGATCGTTCACTGGCCGATTACATGACCAGCCAGCGATTGAATTAGATTTACGTTTTGCTACGACGACGCCAAACTTGAAACTCAGTTGGCCATTGGTCCACTTCGCTTGCGGGCACGGCTTCGCAAGCGGTTTGTACCCACTGTGTCCAATCGATAGCAGGAAAATAGATGTCGCCAGGCACTTCCGCCAGCACTCGAGTTAGCCAGATCTCACTGCAGTACTCCATAACGGCCTGATAGATCTGTGCGCCGCCTACGACCATGACTCGACGTCCGGAATCAACCAGCGCTGGCACTTCCAGCGGGCTCGCAGCGCGCTGGACGCCTTCGACCTCCAGGGGAAATCCTGACTTTGAAAGGACAATGGTTTGACGACCGGGTAGCGGCTTGCCGATCGATTGGTATGTCTTGCGCCCCATCAACAGGCAGTGGCCCATTGTCAAACGTTTGAATCGCTTAAGGTCGCTCCTCAATCGCCACGGTAGAGTTCCCTTATTTCCAATGACTCCGTTGCGAGCGATCGCGACCACTGCAACCCAGTTCCGATCCGCCGTGAATTCAAGAGAATTTTGCATAGGGCTAGACAGCAACCGGCGCGGGAATGTGGGGATGCGGATCGTAGTTGACCAATTCGAAGTCTTCAAACTCAAAGTCCAAAATTGAATCTCGGTCCTTAAGTATGCGAATCGTTGGCAGATTGCGCGGCTCGCGAGTCAATTGCAGACGGGCTTGGTCGAGATGATTCGAGTACAAATGTACATCGCCGAAGGTGTGAACAAAATCGCCAGGTTCGTAGCCCGTAGCACGCGCCATCATGATTGTTAGCAACGCGTAGGAGGCGATATTAAACGGCACGCCTAAAAACAAGTCGGCGCTGCGCTGGTAGAGTTGGCAGCTCAATCGCCCGTTCGCGACATAAAACTGAAACAACAAATGGCAGGGCGGCAGCGCCATCTGCGGCACATCCCCAACATTCCAGGCACTCACAATTAATCGGCGACTATTGGGGTTGTCACGAATCTGTTGTTGGACGTCGCGAATCTGATCTACCGCCAGACCATTGGCGGATTCCCAGCACCGCCATTGTTTGCCATAGACCGGGCCCAGTTCGCCGTGATCATCGGCCCACTCGTCCCAAATCGATACTTTGTGCTGGTGTAGAAAGCTCAAATTCGTTTCGCCACGCAAAAACCACAGCAGCTCAACCAAGATGCTCCGCAAGTGCACGCGTTTCGTCGTTAGCAACGGTAGCCCAGCCGACAGATCGAATCGCATTTGGTGGCCGAATAGACTCAGTGTGCCAGTGCCTGTGCGGTCAGGCTTGATATGCCCCTCGTCGAGCACCTTTTGCATGAGTTCCAGATACTGCTTCATCCAAGCCGTCGTTTCGTTTCAGAATGTTTCGATTCAGAAGTCGCCTGTGGTGGAACAGTTTCAGTCGGCTGTCCGACAATTTTTGTACCCACGGCTGCTATTTTCTACTTCAAAGAAGCCTAATTTTCCAGGCGATGGAGCAAGGAGCACTAGGTTTAACTCAAAAGTACGCCATTCTCTGGTGATCCAAAATTTCTTTCAGAATTTTTCAAATTTGAATTGTCAGTGACCAAACGTGTCGCAGGGCTACCGTTAAATGCAGTAGTCGAGGGATGAATGCAAGTCGCAGTACCCAACACGCAAACCCAGTCGCGATCCACTCAGTCCACTGTTCCACCTTGAGACCCAGTTCTCACTTTGGAACGCAACTTTGTAAAAGCTGGAAAACGATAGGTTTGCTAGCAATCATAAAGGCTTTAGCTGCAAAGTGATGTTGGTGAACAGAAGAGCAACTTTCCTCGTAAAGATTCCAAGTGAAAGAAATTTTGAGGCTAAATAAGGGTGCGGAACGGTTATTGCACTCTCGGAGCTTCCGGTAACAGACTTGAACAAATCTGTCACAAATGGAGTCTACTTTCCAAGTTTTGTTGCTATCTAGCGAGTTGCTGATGGCACCCATAAACATTTCAAGGAGGTCAGTCTGATGTTAGTTCTAAGTCGTAAAGAAGGTGAGAAATTAGTTATCGGTGACAACATTGTCTTGGTTGTCTCCAAGATCTGTGGAAATCGCATCACCTTGGGAATTGAAGCCCCTGCGGACGTAAAAATCTTGCGGGGCGAACTGAAGGGGCAGGTAGAGAAGGCGTCCCAAATAGTGCCAATGCGTCGTGCCGCTACTATGACAATTGATTTAGACGAGTTTGAAAACATTGCACTCGATAAACACGCGATGTAGTCCGCCCACACGCGGCTCGTCAAATCGGCGAGCCGCGCCACGTAGCGTGAAGCTACCGTTTATTGAATTCCAGCCGTACAGGCACTAATCCAGCTTGCGAGCTGCTCGGGTGTCCAGAGTTGGTTCAATACGACACGATGATGCATCACAACTGTGCGATTCGCCGCAGCGACCGCATTAGTTAACGGTGTCGAGGCGCGACATCGTCTCGTAGATCGACGATGAAATCCAGGAAACCCAGTCCCTATAGGCAGCTCCACCACTGCACCCTCGGGATTTGGTCGGGTGTGACGCAATTTGGTCAAAAGCAGTTGACGATCTTGATCTGTGACAGTCTCGCTGAGCTGCCAGCCACACTGATAGAACGCAGTACTATCAATCGTGTTCTTGGGCACGAAGGTCCAGTTGCAGCCGCGCACTTTTAGTTGCCGGTCGAGTTCTAAAAAAAATGTGCGACAGCGCGCATTGATTTCGACTAGCCATGGCAGCTGAGCCAACACCGTGGCAGCTTGCAGTTCACTCAGAGCATAGGGCCCACTGCCTGCGCCGGCTGCCACGCGAGCTTTGATAGCAAGCATTTCATCGGAGGTAGCCCAGGCACCTCCGCGTCCACACGATAATAGTTTCCCCCCTCCGAAACTCAGGATCGCTGCGTGGCCGTAACTGCCGATGGGTGCATCTTGCCAATGCGCGCCCAGCGACTGGCAGACGTCTTCAACCAACAGAACTTTTCGCTGATCGCACCAAGCTCTGAGAGCATCCACCTGCTGCAGTTCTCCATGCAAGTGACTAGCTATGATTGCTTTGCAGGTTGGCTGAAAGGTTCTTTCCAAGGATGCGAAATCGATGCGCCAACTGTCGACGGAAGTGTCAACCAAGACTGGCCGGGCTCCCACGCGTTCGATTGCCCAAAAATTGCCAGGATAGTCGTAGCTAGAAATGAGAACTTCATCCCCAGCGCCAATGCCCGCCGCACGCAAAACTATTTCCAGCGCGGCTGTCCCGCTGCTCGTTAATTGCACATGGCTCTGACCAATGCGCTCAGCCATCCTTGCTTCCAAGCTTTTTCCGTTAGGTCCTTCGTACTGCTGCCAATGCCCATTAACGATGGCATGCGCGGTTGCCGCTTGCACCGCTTGCGCAATCTCATTTAAGAATATGCTGTGGCTAGTGTTATTGATGGTATTCACGCGAGCCGAATCCTAAATGCATTTGATATTGCACTTTTACTTTCAAATGATCTAGACCTAGGGTGTAGAAATGAGTTAGATCTCCCCGGTCTACAATTTTTGAACCCCAAAAAAGGAGTATTTGATGCGAGCTTCAACTGCAATAGCGTTTTTCTTGTCCGCAATGATGGCTGGCGTTACCGTCGCACAGTGTCCAACTAATCAGCGTCCAACTAATCAGCGAAGATGTCGCACCATTGTGCCAGTAAAGTCATGTTGCTCCAACGTCCCGCAGCCAACCTACACTGTCGTAGCGACCCAAGCACACTGTGGTTCGAATTACTCACTCGCAAGACCTTGCGATAGGTATCCCGTCGTGCAGGGCTATCCAGTGGTGCAGAGCGTAACTCACAGGTGCGGACAATGCTGGGCGGTTGTTCCTCAGCCAACAGTTACTTATCAACCCACGTTTGCCCAATCAGTTACACCCGGCACTGTTCAGAACAATTGTAATTGTCAGAGCGGTAGCGTGTCCCTTCAAGCCAATCCGCAAACTGCGTTGAGTGGAAACAATCAGCGTAATCCGTTCTCGCTTGCGGGACACGCGCGCGAAGGCCAGGCGGTTTATCATTGCTTGCAGGAATTTCTGAGATGTTGCGAAAACGGCGGTCAGAACTGCATGGCCAACTACATTAATTGCTCTCAAGTAACGGGCGAGCCACTACAGTATAGCAGCTGTCCTGCACAGGCACCCGCCATCGGGGAAAAGGTCCCCAACCAGACGCAGCAAAATCCCTGAGATCCGTAAAGCAAGGGAAATTGACTTTTTTCTGATGCCATTCGAGCTAGCACCACAACTGTGAAAAGGAGTTCCCTACGCCTATAATCCTGGGCCTAGTGGATTGAACAGGGACTCCTTTGAAAGTTAGGGTTTCAATGGCTGACGTTGAGCGCACAGTAATTATCGGAAGTGGTCCAGCCGGCTGGTCGGCGGCGATTTATGCGGCCCGCGCGAATTTGAAACCACTTTTATTCGAGGGAACAGCTAAGCCGGAAATGATTCCGCTTGGCCAACTGGCCTTTACGACCGAAGTTGAAAACTACGCGGGCTTTCCGGCCGGAAACATCCGCGCGTTTATCGAAAGTGCTGTTGATCCGGAACGACACTACAACCTTCCGCCGGTTCCCAAGGGCCACGAAAAAGATGGCCAGCCGTTCTATGCGGTACAAGGCGTGGAGCTGATGGAGTTGATGAAGCAGCAAGCACTCAACTTTGGCACCCGTGTTGTCGGCGACGATATTGTCGACGTCGATTTCTCAACCCAGCCCTACAAAGTGATTCCAGCGCAAGGCGAGCCCGTCCTAGCGCACACGGTCATCGTGGCGACGGGCGCTCGAGCCAATTACCTCGGCCTGGAATCGGAGGAAAAGTACAAAAACAAAGGGGTCAGTGCGTGTGCCGTCTGCGATGGCGCTCTGCCGATCTATCGTCGTAAACCGTTGGCCGTGATTGGCGGTGGCGACACGGCAGTCGAAGAAGCCAGCTATTTAGCGAACTTGGATGGTGCCGATAAGATTTATCTCATTCACCGCCGCGGCGCGTTGCGAGCATCGCAAGTCATGCGCGATCGGGCTCAAAATCATCCAAAAATCGAATTGGTTTGGAACAGCGTGGTCGACGAAGTGCTGGGAGACGGCCAAAAAGTGACTGGCCTGAAACTGAAAAGTAGTCTCGATGGTTCCCTGCGCGAGCTGGCGGTTAGCGGTATGTTCGTGGCGATCGGTCATACGCCAAACACCAGCTTCCTCAACGGCAAACTCAAGATGAATGCAGCGGGGTACCTTCAGTGGACCGAAGCGTTCCGCACTAAGACTAGCGTGGAAGGGGTTTTCGCTGCCGGTGACGTTGCGGACGATTATTATCGCCAAGCGATCACCTCGGCAGGTACGGGGTGCATGGCGGCTCTGGATGCAGAACGTTACTTGGCGGAAAAGGTTCATTCATGAGTTCATCAGCGAGTACTACGATAGGTCCCCTGGGGGATTGGCTGACGGTCAAGCAAGCCCAAGACCCAGCCCACATCGGTCGTGAGATCGAGGTCCGCGGTTGGGTGAGAACGCGACGCGACAGTAAGGGCGGTTTCAGCTTCATCGAAGTCAACGACGGCAGTTGCCTTAGCAACTTGCAAGTTATCGCTGACAACAACTTACCCAACTACGCTTCCGAGATTACCTCATTGCCGGTTGGCAGCTCGATGGTAGCTCGCGGCGTGCTCAAGAAAAGCGAAGGCCAAGGACAAGCGACCGAGTTGGCCGCCAGCAGTGTGCGGGTGATCGGTTTAGCTGACCCCAACGACTATCCGTTGCAAAAGAAGCGCCACACATTTGAAAAACTCCGTGAGTGGGCTCACCTTCGTCCTCGTACAAATTCATTTGGAGCGGTAGCTCGCGTTCGCAATCGATTGGCGACCAGCGTCCATGAGTTTTTTCAAAGCGAAGGTTTTTATTACCTCAACACTCCCATCATTACCGCCAGCGACTGCGAAGGCGCTGGTCAAATGTTTCGCGTCACTTCGCTGCCGCTCGACAAGCTGCCGATGAAAGATGGCAAGATCGATTACAGTCGAGATTTCTTTGGCAAGTCAACCTTCCTAACCGTCTCCGGTCAATTAGAAGCGGAAACGTACGCGACTGCGCTGGGACGCGTCTACACGTTTGGGCCCACCTTTCGCGCCGAGAATAGCAATACGAGCCGTCACTTGGCTGAGTTTTGGATGATCGAGCCCGAAGCTGCGTTCTTTGAATTGCCCGACAACATGGCGCTTGCTGAGCGTTTTATCAAGCGACTGCTGGGGGATGTGCTTAGCCAATGCTCAGAAGACATGGCGTTTTTCGAAGAACGCGTGCAGCCCGGCACGCTGGCCGCGCTGCAGCATGTACTCGACAAGCCGTTTGAACACATGACCTATACCGAGGCGGTTGATATTCTCACCCAATCCGCTCAGAAGTTTGACTATCCTGTCGAATGGGGCTGCGACTTGCAAGCGGAGCACGAGCGCTTCCTGACCGAACAGCATGTCGGAGGTCCGCTAGTACTTTACAACTATCCCAAGACCATCAAGCCGTTTTACATGCGTTGCAACGCTGACGACAAAACCGTCGCCGCTATGGATGTGCTCGTTCCTCAAGTCGGTGAAATCATCGGCGGCAGCCAGCGTGAAGATCGTTTGGACATTCTCCTATCACGCATGCGAGAAATGAAGCTCAGCGAAGAAGAATATTGGTGGTATATCGAC
>JANLQO010000088.1:0-3252 GCA_031367855.1 Planctomycetia bacterium
TTCGATATAATCTTTATGGATCTAGAGATGCCCGGCATGGACGGCTTAGATGCGACGCGGGCCATTCGAACGCTTGAAAACGCCGAACGACGTATTCCCATCTATGCCATGACTGCTCATGCATTAGAGGGAACACTCGAATCATGTCTAGACGCTGGCATGGACGGTTGGCTTACCAAGCCGATCCAGCCCAATCAACTGGAAGCAGTATTGAACCAAATCACGAATGCGATTGTGAATCAAGCCTGACCATGCACGGGAACCATCGGCGACCTGCTGACAACCGCTCAACTCAAGCGATTGTGTGATTTTCCCGAATTCCCAGTTGCAATAGAGAAAGGTTTCGCTAAATTGAAAAGCGAAGGGCTTCTCTGTTTTGCTTCTGCCGATGTACGCTATGTTGTCGGTAATGCTTGCCAAGGGACTGGTCAAACGCGATGACAGAGTTCGCCCACTCGTGTATCGCGCCGCCATATCGCGCGAACGTGCCGTCAAGTGCTTCCTGAGCGAATTATTCGACAAGGTTTACAACGGATCAGCCATGACGCTCGTACTTCAAGCGCTCGCAAGTGGAAAAGCTTCCCAAGCGGAGATCGAAGAGGCCCGTAAACTGCTCGACGACATGGAGGGCAAACAATGAACACCCGTGCAGTTTTTTCGGAAACAAGCAATTCAATCGTCGATCGTTTGGGTTGGGTTCTGCTTCATTCGCTATGGCAGTTCGCGGCGATTGCGATACTCTCGGCCCTTGTGGTTCCGGCAGTGTGGTGGCTATCGAAGCGAATTCGCATCGAGCGCGAGCATTGTTGCGATGACCTCGTCATTAAAACGCTCGGCAATCGAATTGAGTATGGCCGCGCGCTGTTGGCAGTTGAACAGTTGCGAGGCGCGAGTAGCGTTTTAGCGCTCGGGGTAGCTGATGGTTCGATGCTATCGCGCATTCGTCGGATCGTAACGCTCAAGACAGCGAATGCAGGAGGGTTTCGTTGGACGCCAGTCAGTGTCATGGTGAGCAGTTTGATCATTCTGGTCGCGATGAGCTTTTTGAGTTGGCAGATTGGCGCGCAGACGATCACTGAGCCTGAGCAACGATTTGTCGCCAATCTGCCTAACGATGTACGAGTCGAATTTGTCGGCCTCACTTCGGGTGTGGGCGATATCAAAGCTGCGGACCGTTGGTGGAAACCTGATGGCTCACCGCTCGAGTTCGCTCCGGAATATCGCGGAGCGAGTGGCGTTGATGCAGACATCAGTAATTCGTATGTGCGAACAGTTATCCATGTGCATGGCATCGAGGATCAAGATGCGGTCACTGCCACGGGAGCGATCCAAGTTGCCGACTCCAAGGTGGACGCATCTGGCGGACGCTACGTGGCACATCATGGCTATAGCGATGCGCCCAACGCAACTCGTTCATTCGAAGTGGGTGTGGCGACTGAGCCTCTATCACTCAAACGTTGTCTCGATCGCAACGGAAATCGTCAGGGATTTCATGCAGAGAATCCTCGCCTAGAGCGTTCGGTTCGTTTCGCTCTGGTCGGTTCCATGGACATCGACGGCGACCTGAAGGACGATTCGGACAGACTCAAGGAGTTGATTCGAATGACTACAGGGAATGTTGACGCTGTACTCAATGCAAATCTCGTTAGCGAAGGTTCGTTGGGCAGCAGGACTGCATTCGTCGTAATTGGTTCAGACTCTACAAACAATGATCAGGAACACCTTGAAAAATACGCTGCTTTTATCAAGGAAGCGAAGAATTTCGGGGCGACTGAAATCTCACTCCGCAAGCTCATGGGCTACCTAAAGGAGGGAAAGTACCAGTGGCCACTAGATCCTATTGCGGAAGATATCACAATCGAAAAGATCGGTCCCGAAACCTGGGGGCGCCATGTAGCCGGTTACGGTCCTATGATCGATACTGCGGGGCCAGGTGACGAACAGGGCGGACGTAAAACGGGAACGACGCAAGTTACAATTCGCATTCCACTGAAGTGGCGACAAGTTGACTTGAGACTGTTCGCGATCGATAAAGGCGGCGAGTCGCATGGTGTCGACATATCTGTTCAACTTGAACCCAATGAGGAGCATGCGGACTACACTCGACTTGCAAAGGTCTTTCCAATCTCATTCGACCTAGTCGATCACTTTGAGTATCAGTTTCGACTCTATCGCCACTGGGTGACGTTTGAAAATGTCTCACTGCAGAAGGGACTGAAATCTCAGGTCAGTTTGAAGACTGAGACGATTCCAAAAATCCCCGAGTCGTCTACCGTTAACCTTGACGAACAAGATGCCCCGAACTCGGCCATCGCTTTGGGAAACAAACCACTTGCTCCTATGATTCTATTACCGGACTTTGTGAATGTCATGGCGGTCCGCTTTAGTGCCGACAACCGGACGCTCACCAGTGTGGCGACCAAGGGGGATGTGACCATTCGCACTTGGGACATCGCCGAAATGAAGCTAGTCCGCGAGGTTAAACTCGATACTAAGGTCGAAGCGAACGCGGAGCCGATTTACGAAATTCAGTTCTTGAATGGAGGCTTAGGACTATCGCAGGATTCGAAGCGATTGATCGCGAGTACCAATGGCAAAGTGCGACTTTGGAATACCGAAGATGGGAAATTGCTTCAGACTTTGCCAAATCCTGTTCGCGATGGTCAGTTGATCGCCTCGCGAGGACTTACCAGTACACCGGACTTTAAGATCATTGCCGCAGCCTTGGGAGCGAGTGGTTTTCGAACGAACAACGCCGCTTGTGAAATTGCCATTTGGCAGGGCGAAGGATACGGACGCATCAAACGACTATCCCATCCCGAAGCCGTGCAGATAACTTCTTTGGCACTATCTGCCGATGGCAGCCACTTGGCTTCAGGCAGCCAAACCGCATCAACGTGCGTATTTGATCTTGCCGCTGGCAAGCTGCTCTACACTTTATCGAATTCGAACGGCGACCGAAAACATCCTGATCCCGAAGTCACTGAAACTGGCGCCAACCAAGTCCTATGCCTCGCATTTTCGCCCGACGGAAAGAAGCTGGCCATCGGCGACTTGTTAGGCGTCAAGATTGTGAACGCGGCCAATGGGGAATTGATTCATGCTATCGAGTCTTCATTCCGCTTTGGTATGTCGGGACTCGTCTTTTCCCGTGATGGCAAGTTGCTCGCCAGGAGGGCAACCGACAAGTCTGTTCCGATCTTGTCGACTGAGACTGTCAAGTTTATTACCGATTTGCCAACTGAAGCACAC
>JANLQO010000133.1:0-15935 GCA_031367855.1 Planctomycetia bacterium
CGCGTTTCGACTCGCCGTTTATGGGATAAATAATTCTAATTTTCTATCTGCAGGAGACTTCTATGTCCCGCTGGTCGCCGAGCCGAGCGCGAGAAATATGGAATCGCCGTCAAAAACTATCGAAGCGCAAGGTGCTACAGCGTTTCTACCGGCAGCGTTATTTGCAGACTAGCATCGAGGGGTTGGAACCCCGCATGATGCTGGCGGCTGATGATGTGATCAGTGTGGGCCGTGTGTTATCGGCGTGGACCACGGCTGATATTCAGAACCACGAATTGAAGGTCACGTACTCGGTCTACAACCAGCAGGCGTCGGAGGTAAGGGGCACATTGCTCACGACGACGCTTCAGCCTGGCGTGACATTCAAGAGTGCCTCGCAGCTTCCCGATCAGAACCGGCAAGAGCTGGCCTGGAGCCTGGGGACTCTGCCGGCGTTTGGCCGGACGAGCGTCGAGGTCACGGTCGTTCTGGCGAATGCCACACCGCTACAACTCGACGGCGGCGCACGCGCCTATGGTACGGTCGATGCGGCAGCGGTCACCGACGCCGCCCCCGCCGCGAAATTGCGCACGGATGTGATCGCCCCCGACTTACTGGCCTCCACGCCCGATGCCAACACGACGGATGTTTTTATTCAAGCCAAAGCTGCCCAGCTCGACTACGACCCCAACCAGTTCTTTCAATTCCTGACGAACGACATCGGTTATGAATCGTACGTTGGCTCGCTTCGTGGCGCTCGTGGCACACTTTGGTCCAAGGCCGGCAACTCGCTCGACGAAGCTAGTCTCGGCATCGCCCTCCTTCGTTCCAGTGGCATTCCGTCGCGATACGTTCAAGGTACCCTCTCGGACCCGCTGGCGCAGCAATTGATTTTGTCGATGTTCCCGCCAACGACCGGCTCTGTCGGGAACGTGCCTGCTGGTTCGGCGATCGCTGACCCCGCGCACGATGCGAACTTGCTCGCGGAAACGCGACCTCATTATTGGTTTGAATTCAATGCGGGCAATGGCTTCCAAGCGGCCGATCCGAGCTATGCCGAGGCACAATTGGGCCAGACATTCGCTATATCGTCGGGAACTTTTACCGAATTGGCCGATGCGCTTCGTCACAAAGTAACGATCCGCGTGAATGCAGAGCGGACTATTCCGCTGGCTGGTCTGTTTGGTGGCTCGTCGCAATTTGTCAACACCGTGCTCGAAGTAACTGACACCACCGCAGCGATTTATGGCCGGCCACTTACCGTCGGCAATTTTGTGAACACATCGACTCTGAGCTCCCTGTTCACGTCCACCACGAATACGTACTCGCCCTTCATGATCGTAGGAGACGCCGCACTCGATTCGACACAGGATCCCGTCATCCGCGGCATGGACTTTCAGGAAGTTCATACGAGCTTTCCTCTCGGCAGTCAGATACTCACCGGGCTGTTCCTACAAATTGACGTCATCGCACCGGGTGGGACAGTGCAAACGACAGAAAAGACGCTAGCCGATAGGATCGGCGTGAATGCCCGCCGCAACGGCGGCTCCGTTTCAACCAATGCCGATTCCACGCCGCTGGTATCACCTCTGGATTTTACCACGTTTAGTATTTTGCCAGGTCGATTTGACGAACGGCTAATTGATGGCTACCGGGCTCAACTCGAAGTGCTGACGGGCCGTCTAGATGATTTCCGCGCCCAGCATCTGAGCGGCGTGACTCCTGGCAGTCCCGAAGAGGCCACGCTGGCGCAACAAGTTGTTGATCTATATCGCGCCGCCTACATTGGATTTGCACGCTCCCGTATCGGTTTATTTCAGACCTTGTCGGATATCCACACCGATGTGTTCGCGCGCGAGGCGCGAGTCAAAGCCTATTTCGACAGTCCCCGAATCACGATGGTTCAAACCATGTCGTCCGTGGACGCGGTCAACGGCATCTCCCTTCGCGCCGCGATGGACTTGATTCGCAACCATATCCGAGCCATTGTTTCAGCGGGCCAAAACGAAGCCGCCAGGATTTCCTTTCAAATCCAGCGGGGCTTCGCGGATACGGCGTTTGAAGCTGCTGTTTTCTCTTCTCCCGCATCGGGTGCGGGGGTTACGGTTAGCCCAAAAGTCAGCGCCCAGATTATTGTTTCGTTAGCGCAAGATCAGCACATTCCGATTGTGACGTTATTGCCAGGCGCGGCCGCTTCCCTCGATCAACTCTCTATCCCTGCCGCGTCCAAGGTCCTCATCGGGGATGCATTGATGGCAGGCAAGTTGGTCATGGTGCCCAGTCAGGCCGTTCAGATTGGTGGAGAACAGCGGCTGGCGTGGTTCGAAATCGATACGGCCACGGGCGACACCATCGGCGTGTTGGACGACGGCAGCCACGGCATCCTCGAAGGTGTTGCGAGTTTTCTAGCCCGCTTCTTACCTGTTTGGTTGGTTCAGTTTGGACTGGGGTATTTGACGGCTACGCTCGAACTGAGCGTTCTGAAAATCGCCAAGGATTTTATACTCACTGCCGCAATCAAGAAGTTGGGTTTCGAAGACGATAAAGCGGCTGCACTCGTCAGCTTGTTGGGGCTATTGGCCGGCGCGACGGCGCTCGTTGAATCGTTCGAATTCCGTCTGCCGCTATTCGTAATTGGTTACGGTCTGGGCATCTCCCAAGGGCTGTACGGTCTGCTCAAAGACCCCGAAGTTCCGGGCATGTTGCTCGATCCAAACGGGACGCAGCAGCCGCTGATCAACACGGCTTTTGCCGAGGTGGACAAATTGGCGAATACGGCTCCCGGCGCTGTGGCGGCAAACATCCAGACGGCCGGACTGGAGGTGCAGGGCGACTTGCAAGCCATTTGGAATACTCCGCCTGGCGTTTCCACTTCGTTCCGCGCGGCGGCGCTCAATGTCGCCAGCGGCTCAATTCAATTGGTCGGCGGCGGCTCGATTCGCACCGGTGGTGTGTCGCTTGCGCCCGGTGCTTCAGTGGGCGTGGCTGCATCGGTGACGGGCGCGGCTGCCTACCGAGTGGCCGGAAACGGTAATCTCGGGTTCTATGGTCCGGCGACGACGAACCTCGGTGCCAGCGGCGACTGGGCAAGCTATACAGCGAGCATCTCAGGCAGCGTCACGATTGATTTGACTACCGATTCGCTGATGCTAAACGGTGAGTTGCTTCCAGCGGGCACTTATCGCATCACCACAACGGCAGCGACCCTGGGTGGCAGCGGGCATAGCTTGTCGCCTAATTTTGTGGGGTCGGCGACCATCAATGCGTCCAATGGTTTGATCCAGCTAAGTCCAGCCTCCGGTAGTTTTATGATCGCCGGCAGCTCGCTCAGCCCCGTCAATGGACTAACTCTTGGCGGCTTCAACGGCGAGATGGTCATTACGGGTGGTGCAGTGCTGGACACGGTTGAGATTTCAGGCAACACGCAAGACGTGCTTTATGTCGCAGCGAACCCAACCGCGATTACCATAGACCAAAATACCGCCAAGTCGCTGAGCTTTATCATCAATACAAGCCTAGCCGATACCTACGATCTCACCGCCGTAGCGCCGCTTGGTTGGAAGCTAGCGCTAGGCGCCAACGGAGTGGTTGAGGTAACTACAGCGCCTGGTCTCCAAGGAGGATCTTTTTCGGTACGGCTGATCGCTCGGTCAAAGACCAATCCAAACTTAGTCGCCCAAGGGAGCGTGTCTTTCACGTTGACTCCGACTCAGCCCGACGTGATGTTATCAGTGGCTCCAGACCCGGTATTTACAGTGCCTTCGAATGGAGCCGAAATTCCTACGGCATATCGCGTCACCTTGCAAAACCTGGGGCCCGTCGCCGACACCTTCAATTTGACGTTCACCAACGTCCCCAACAGCTTCACCGCATTTGCCAGCCAAACCAGTGCGCTGCTGCCAGCAGCACAGACAGGGGTAGTCGGTGCCTATCTCCAATTGCAGTCTGGACTGCCAACGCCACCGCCAGGAACGGTGCTGTCATTCAATGTCACTGCGACTAGTACGACGAATCCGTCGATCACCCGGACGCAACTTGTCACGTTCGCGGTACCAACGATCGACGCTGTGAAGCTCGTTAGCAATTCGCTAAGTGTGAGTACCACCCCGGGTGTGGGAGTGGTGGATACTATCACGATCACAAATGTGGGTAACGTGCCCGAGACGGTGAATTTGGCGGCGACGACCTCCAATGGGCTGGTACTTTCCGGGCTGGCTTCCGTGACGCTAGCGGTGGGACAATCGACGACGCAGAATATTTTATTGACCCCGAGCGCGGCGACGACATTGAATAGCACGCTCAATGCGACGATAACCGCCGCCTTTGGCCCCGCCGGATCGACGCAAACTCAAAAGCTGCAACTTCCGGTCCGCGTCGCCGTCCCCGGCGCGGATGCGATTGCCAGTGCTTCGGTGGCCGCGCAACAACTGGGGAATGTTGATCTGTCCAATCGCCTGAACGATCTCAGCATCGCGCTGACGAATTTGGTGCAAAATCCAACGAACGAAGTGAATAAGAGTCAGGCTTTGGCGGCACTGGATGCAGCCATGGGATTGATGCAGGTCGATGCGGTATTGGTAGGTTTTGCAACTGCACTAAGCGCACCACGAACCGCGCTCGCAGCAGCGCAAAGCGGTAGCGAGATTCAGGCGGCGGTACTTGCCCTGGGGGCGGTACTGGATGGGTTTGGCGTCGCGGTGGTCACTCTAGCCAATAGCAACTTCGAGCTGTTCTTGCTCCCCAATAGCCAGGTGTCCCAACCACTTACGCCTGTGCAGTACGAGCTGCGAATCCACAATGTTGGCCTCGCAACGTCGACCTACAACGTGAGCTTGGGAAGCTTGCCGGCAGGAGTCAGTAGTGTGCTCAGCCAAAACAAAGTAACTCTGGCGCGGGACGCTTTTGCGACAGTGATGGTCACCCTCACGCCGAATTCGACCAACGAATTGGCAGCGTTTGATTTTGCTATGACGGTTGCCGCCGACGGTTCCCCCGATGTGGCGCGGACGGTTCACGGTGCACTCACAGCCCGCAAAGAATTCATCTCCGTCGTTTCCGTGACGGCCACACCACCGTTCACCGATGCGGGCGGTATGGTAAGTGTCACGGCGCGTGTACTGAACGCCGTCAATCGCGAACAACGCGCGCAAGCGTCGTTTGTAGTCCGCAATTCAAACGGCCAACAGGTCGGTGTGCCTTCGACGCCAGTCGATGTGACACTGACAGTGCAAACTTCGCTGGTCACGGTGCCGTTGGGTTCAATCAATACGACGGGTTTGGCCAATGGCAACTATTCGATCGTTTTGACGTTGAAGGACACCAGCGGCGTGCCGATCCCGGGAGCGACTGGACTGGGAAGTTTTCTGGTTGGCTCGCCACTGACAGCTTCCATTGATGTTTCACCGACCGTGTTGCCTCCTGGAACAAGCACAGTCACTAATACGCTAAAGATCGAAGCACTGGCACCCTTAGTAAGCCCACCAACGCTGCTTGGTCAAGCTGGGGTGGCAGGTGCCAATGACGTGGTTCGCAACGGTGACTTCGTCTATGTCGCTGGATCGGCTGGGATCAGCGTGTTCAATATCGCCGGAGTAAATCGCGAAATCCCACAGCTTGTACGAGTCGGTGGGCCTGCGACTAGCTTGCTCGAAATGCGAGGAAACCTGCTCGTGTCGGTGCTGTCGCGTGGCGGTGGTGGATCCACGAAATTGGACACATTCTCGCTCACAGACCCGGCCAATCCGACGCTCCAAGGGACAACTGGCGACATCCCCTACGGCACCGCTGCCGACTTGATCGTGACTGATACTCACGCTTTCATCGTCCTGGTAAACGTCGTCTTCACTTTAGCACAACATGACATTATCGACCAAAACGGTGGGCTGATCGCCATCAACATCAGCAACCCTGCTGCACCCTTCTTCGATGGTGACGCGGTTTCAGCCAAGGGCACTCCAGCCGGGCGAGACGGTGTGAATGACGGAGTTCTCTTCAACGATAATGGAACCAACGACGATGGCATCAAGAGCCCGTCGGGTATCGACCAAAGTGGCGGCAATCAAAATACTTGGAGCGTTGTGCAAGCCTCGCCCACAATCTTGCTGCTGTCAGGAAGCACGGCGAGAGGATCCAATACTCAAGGCGGTTTCGGTGTCGTACGTGTTGTCGACATCAGCGATCCGCGCAACATGCGGTTGCTCGGCGATGTGGGGATCCCGGACACGATGCATGTCTTTGACGTGGCCATTAGCGGTAACCGAGCACTGATTACCGCCAGTCAGGGCGGCTTCGAAGATTTTACGAGTGGATTTCCATTCACCGGCAAGGTCGTTTTGGCAACGCTTAGTTTATCCGACCCTGCGAACCCAAGCATTCTTCATCAACAGACACTGGAACGCGCCGCGCGAGGAGTCGATCATGCTCGGGCACTAGGAGGCGGCTTCTTCGCGATCTCGAATCTCGGTGCCACTACGGATCAACCTGGCTTGTTCATCGTCGATGCCAATGACCCGAATCAATTCGGCATTGCAGGAATCGATGTTCCCGCAGGGATCAACGAGTTGATTGGTAGCGATGGAATGATATTCACGACCGATGGAGCCAGCTTGATTGTCTACGAAGTGCCACCGATCGCGCCATTGACGCTGATCGGTCATGTGCCGATCAGCGGCGGATTACGCGGAGTCGCGACGCGAAATAACATCGCCTACACCAGCGGTACCAACGGCATCCAGATCATCGACTACTCCAACTCAGCAGCTCCGTCGGTGGTCGGCACGATCCCGGGAAATCACTATGCAGCCGTGATTCAAGACAATGTACTGCTGGCATTGAAACCATCGGGATCCTCATTTATTTTGGACGTGTTTGCGCTCCAAAATACACCGCTGAATCCGCCCCTGATCGGCAGCAGCCCCGTGATCAATTACAACTTGGCTGTCGAACTTAGGGCGAACAGCACCCACGCCTTTGTCGGACAATTAAACGTTTGCTCCTTCTTGGGAAGCAACGATATTTATCATCACGCCGGTGACTTGATCTCGCTGGCGTTGAACTTAGACAATGCCGTCAATCCAACCGCTGCGGCACCGGCCCTCGAGAACGTACTATTCAATACGAATGGTGACAATACATTCGATCCGACAGATGTCTCAGGCTGCGCTGAGAATGGTGGTGATCATAATGTCCTTGGGATCGCGCTGCCCAATCCGCAGACCGTTTATTTGGCAACGACTACGGTGACCGGTGGTAATACACAGTCCGGCGTGGGGCGAGTCCAAGTCGTTGACGTGACCACGCCCACGACCGCTCACGTTATCCGGGAACTCGATATTCCTGGAACCGTGGTTACTTTGGGAGTGGGTGTGAGCGGCAACGTCGGCGTCGTCATCGGCAGCACTCAGGGTTTTCAAGACAACCCGGCGGGCGTAATCATCGGCAATCTGACGGTCACGACTTTGGACACCACCGATCCATTAAACCCGCGAATCGTAACTTCGCGCGTGCTCGATATCCCGACGTCCACGTTCTGGGTCAATTTCACGTCGTTAGGCAACGGACGGTTCGCGTTCTCGAATCAGGGCTTTGTCGGAAACGTGGTCAAACCCAAAGTGATTGTGATTGATGCCTCCAATCCACGCAGCCCATTGATTGGCCAATTAGACATTCCCATCGATTTGATCGCGCCCAACTCGCTGAGCACCGATGGAACTTCCCTATTCACGGCGGACAGTGGCGGTGTCTCAATCTATCGGATCAATCCATTGCCTGGATTGCCAGTGACCGCAAGAGTGCAAATTCCCAAAGGAACCGGCGTCGCCGTGGTTCCTGGATCATTCAATATCCCTCCCTCCGAAACGGTTGTGGGTGCGAGCTTTGATACCTACGTCTTTGACTTGACGCTCGCACCAACGCTCACCAGCGAAACGCTCACTTGGCAATCGGTCGTGACGGGCTTGAAGCCTGGCGAGTCTCGTTCGGTAACGCTAGGCACGACGGTCGACTTTGCGTTTCAAGGGACTGCTGGCCAAATAGTGTTGCCACGTACCAATGTGGTTGCCCAGCAAGTCTTATCGCTGCAGCCAGGAGTTAAAACGGTGAGACCTGGAGAAGAAGCAACTTATTCAGTTGCGCTAACCAATCCTTCATTGGTGCCTGTAAGCTACGATCTATCAGTCGGTGGTGTGTTGTCTGAATGGGTCAACATCGATTCACGAGTGACTGTACCAGGCCGCGGAACCGCGGTAGCAAATCTGCGGCTTAAAGCGGATCTGTTTGCTGTGCTGGGCGATTATGGGTTCGTCGTCAATGCGAGTGTGGCTGGAGTAACCTCGTCGGTGACTGGGACACTCAAGCTGACGGGCGCTCCGTTACTGCCAGACGTTCACCCCGATTCTCAGGGTGTGGTTGTCTCGCTGACACCGTCCGATGCGACCGTCGGTCAAGGTACCAGTGCAAGTTTTGTAGCCCGCGTTTACAACACCGGCAGTTCGCCTGATGATTACAAGCTACTTGTCACAGGTCTGCCGGCGGGTTTTCAAGTGACCTTGAGTGCGAATGATTTCAGCGTGCCACCTGGCGCTAGCAACTTTCGCGAAATACCGCTAACGATTATGGTGCCGGTGGGTACCGCAGCAGCTGACTATCGCTTCAAGGTCGTGGTGGCTTCCAACACGGTTGTTACGATAACCGATCAAGCTGATGCACGCCTGACTGTGCTGCAGCTCGGCGTTCGTGTTCGCATGACTCCGCAGACGAACGGTCCGAATAGCGTGTTCCAAATGCTGGTCACCAATACAGGGACAGCACGGGAGACGTTTGACCTCGCACTAGCCGCTCCTGTGGCGTTGGTGGCGACGCTGGGGACCACGAGCGTAACGCTGCAGCCCGGACAGTCACAATCGGTGCCAATCAACGTAGGAGCAATCGATTTTGCCTTACCCGGAGCTCTGATGCTTGTGGGGGTTGCCCGATCGCGAACGAATTCGGCCATATTTTCTAGCGACCATGTCGATGTGACCATTGCAGAAATTAGCGGTCTGACGACCGCTTTCGACCTGCAGACTAAACAGCTGACAGAGCCGGGACCAACAAGCTTCCTGCTGCAGGTAAACAATATCGGTAATCTGGAAGACGAATACACAGCGACGATTACTTCGACTAGTGGGCCGATCAATGCGAGTTTGGTCGACTTGCAAGGCGAAGCAACCCAGACCGTACCAGTCTTTCGTCTACCTGGGCTAAACCACGGCGCATTGCTCTTAAATGCCCGATTGTTGAACCCTGGCGTGGCCACAGTGACCGTTAGGGTAGCCTCGCGGACTCGTCCGAATCAAATTTCCGATGCCACAGCAACTTTACTGACCGAGTCCGCTACCACGCTGAGCATTGCCGCTAGGAGTGCCGACAAAGCCGAAGGGAACGCGGGAGCAACACCATTCACATTCACCATCACGCGGGCTGGAAACGTCTCCGGTATAACTTCGGTCAACTACACTCTAGCGGGCTCCGGACTGATCCCGGCGGATGCCACTGACTTTGATGGTAGCCGCTTCCCCAGTGGTCGAATTTCCTTCTCGAACAATGAAACTTCGAAAACAATCACCATCAACGTAAGGGGTGATGCAACCAGCGAGACGGATGAGGGATTTAAGGTAACGCTTTTCGGGGCCAGTGGCGGCGCGATTATCGCCAACGATTTTGCCTCGGGCGTGATTCGCAACGACGATGTCAATTCTGGGTTCTCGTTGCATTGTTCGTCGCTACATGTTGGATTGAATACTTGTACGATTCTTGGCGCTACGCCAGGCGGAATCGTCAACCTCGCGTTAGGTATCCTACCCGGCAACAAATTCCTGGAAAGATTTCGAGTAACCGTAGGAATGTTGGACGCTAAAGTTGTAGCGCAAGGCATTGTGCAACCGGATGGTCGCGCCGTTGTTCAGTTCAGCATTGCGTCTGAACAATTGTTGCAACAAGTGCTGCTGCAAGGTTTCGAACAGGCACCTACACCGCGCACGACCAATATCGTAGTGGTTGGCTTGCCGCTGTTGGCTTCGAATGGCCAAAGCTCAAGCACGGAAAAGACCAGCTCGAAGGATCTCGCAACCTTACTCAATGCAGCCATTGCGCGTTGGAAAGCCACAGGGCTTTCGTACCAGGAAAATCAAGTCTTGGGCTCGGTGTCGGCAGACATTTTGGATCTCCCGGTGGGGATGCTCGGTCGAGCCGTCGATCAGCACATCTTTATCGACGAGTCCGCGGCTGGGAATCGTTGGTTTGTTGACCCGTCGCCCGAAGAGGACTCCGAGTTTCGCGTGCAAGTCGGTGCGGTTGAGCGGCAAGCTTCGGGGGCGAGTCCAGCGTTCAATCGCATCGATCTTTTGAGCGTATTAATGCATGAGTTAGGACACTTACTCGGAAAAGCAGATCTTGCTGACGCTTCGTCCCATTCGCTAATGTTGTCTGCGTTGCCCGTTGGGACCCGAAGACTGCCCGAGCCATTCATGCCGATTGCACTTGTCCCGCAGGACATTAATCGCGATGGAGTTGTGTCGCCTCTCGATGCTCTGTTGATCATCAACCAGCTTAACCATCGAGTCGATCAATCAACGCTTGTCCCATGGAGCGAGTTCGATGTAAATAAAGATGGCTACGTATCGCCGCTGGACGCAATGCTGGTGATCAATGTGCTGAACCAGCCGCGACTCAGTTCCCATGGCGAGGGCGAAGGCGGGCTGCGCGATAGCACTCGCTCGCAACCAGAATCGCCGACCAAGCTGATCGCCAGCGACAACGATTGGCTCGACTCACTCGCCACCGACGTGATTGCCTCTAGAAATCACCTACGCCGAAGCATCGCCATTGGGCGAAAGAATTGAAAACTGCGGGTCCGTTTCTAAGTTGTTTCGAATCTATTCGTTGGAAAGCGGGTTAGCTCGCATCAGGGAGCCGTTGGCGCGTTGTAATTCAAAGAAAGACAACGCGTGCAAGGTACTGGCATTGAGAAATGCCGACTCCGCAGTCGCAAGTCGCTCTTGAGTCGCCAGCAGGTCTTCGAGGTACAACGGTCCGACATTGTCGCCATCCAACAGCAACTCGGCGCGGCTTTTCAATACGTGCAGTTCGCGTTCGACCAACTTCATTGCCTGAGCAGTCGCGTCTCGCTGCTGCGTCGCGTTGGCCACGCTGTGGCAAGCATTGCGAATCTCGAGCGCAACATTCGAAACAACCGTTTCAAACTCTTTTTGAAATCGCACCAATCGCATCTGAGCCTGACGCAGGTTTGCTTTTGCAGCACGATTGCCGACGGGCAACGCGTAAGCCACCCCGACCCCGTAGGTGGGATTGCTAAAGTTGAATTGGTCATCGAACGCACTGCCTAACCCGTTATTGCCGCGCAAGCCTTTGTTCGACACCGACATCGTCAAGCCTAGCAGCGGCAGCAACTGATTGCGTGCGACACCCTGCTCGATCGATGTGCGTTTGATGACATGCAGGGACTGTCGCACTTCGGGGCGACATTGTAAGCCGAGTTGCAATTCGAGGTCCATATCTACGCTGCGGGAGGGTCCAATCATGCTGCTTGTGGGAATCACTTCAGTGTTCACGCTTTCGCGGAAGTACTGCCCAAAAATCAGTCGTAGCAGCTTTTCCTGCGCCAAAACGACTAAGAATTCAGAACGTAACAGGGCGGCGCGCCGCGCGCCGAGTGTGGCCTCGGCACGCGCGGACTGCACCGGCCCTACATCCAGATGAACTCGATTGGAAACCACCGTCGCGGTTTCGAGGGCGCGATCATGGGAACGCTGGAGAATAACAAACTGACCTCGTGCCGCCGAAAGATCCCAATAGGCTTGAATCACATTCAAGATATGAGTCTGCAGGCCGCTGATGAATTGTTCCTGGGAGACTCGCGCGTTCGCAATCGCAATGTTGATGCGACTGCGCGTGGTCAAGAGACCCGCCCCCTGCAATAAAGGCTGCTGAAAATCGATCGCCACGCGGGCACTGGCCTGATTCTGCGGATTGAAGAACGTCGAATTCGAATCCGCGAAACCAAGATCCTGCGCTACCTTTACGTTACCACCCAACGCGTTGCGCTTAGTGACACCTAAGCTATTAGCCAACGTGTGGTTCTCCAGGCGTGCGAAGACGCCGTCGAGATTGCTGCTAACTGGCACATTGCGCTCATCCCAGTTCGATTGCACAAAGCTGCCCCAATCGAAGCCCGCCTGTTGTTTGGTAATTTCTGCCTGACTGATCCCAACGTCAGCGCGCAGGATCTCGATCTCTGGAGAGAACTGGATCGCAGTATAGATCGCGTCTTGCAGACTCAAGTCGTTTTGAGATCCATAGCGTAGCATGGCGAATTGAATTTGGCCAAACCATGGCGGGGTATCCATCGATTGCATCTGCATCAGGTTCGTCTGCGGACTGTTGATGGACTTGAGGAGAGTCTCAATAGCCTGCTTTTCGCGATCAACTTCAGTGTGCTGCGAAGGTAACAAGCGGTCGACGTGGCTGGCATTCCATTGGTCGGAAGCCAGTGGCGCTTTAACTTCGGTCAAGCCGAGCCCATCGAGCGAATGGGAAACCATGCTGATCGGCACGTTCGTATGTTCGTCTGGCGTCTCGGAATGCGCTGCGAACATATCGCGAATCAACTCGAGATTCACTTCCGGCAACAGGACATAATTTTCCAGTGCTTCGTGGTCTTTCGGCCGCAGGAGAGATTCGAATTCCAGTTCCGCGAGATCTAGATCTAGCAACTCCGGAGTGAAGCTCCCCAATTGCGAGGTTTTCGCAGTGGGTGGCGCGGCTTGCAGAGGCAATGGTGGCGCTAGAGTTGGCTGGTTTGCCTCACTGGATGCGACGAACATCACGACTGGATAGGCTTTGCCATCAATACGTACGACATGGGGAGGCTGAGCGGCTGAGCGCTTGTCCACTATTGGGCAGACTAGCCCAATGGCAAGGATCGCCGCGACAAACATCCCGTTAGGACGGATGAGTGCACCCCTTTCGCTTTTTTGACTATTCATCTTCGACGTAGTATCCTTTGCTCGGGACTCCAAGCGATCGCTCGGAACGGCAATTCCCTTTGTACATCGAACAACTCTTCTGTTCAAAACAGCGATTGTGCTCGAAATACCAGCTGAGCCGCCTGCGACGTTCTTAACAGTCGAATCAGGCAACCTGTAACGTTGCCGCAAACTTCATCTCCCAGCACCCTTCTTTGCGTCGTCGCAAACTGAATCGCGATAAAACGCTAGGCTTTGTTTCAAAGGGGTTTGACGCTCTCCGGGCATGTTCTTTTGTCAGGGATTCTGCATGCCTCCAGGCTCAGACCCCCTTAATGAGACAAAGCCTAGTGGCGTGTCAAACTCAAATCTTCCGGTTAGGCATATCAGCCGGAACGCGTTAGCGTCCGGTTATCGCCGGGTGAACCGGGTGCTAACGCACTCCGGCTAATTCTAAAATCTGAGTCTGACGCTCCACTAGCATTGAATGCTTAAAAAACAGGCAGGGAAACTGAGGTTGCGCACCAACTGAAAAACTGCAGTCTTTTTGTGGGCTCGCAAGATGGATTGCAATGGAGCCAAATCCACCGCTAAGTCAGATCGATGGCCGAGGCATTGTTGCTGCGAAAATTGCAACCCAAACTGAATTTTTCAGCTTCGTTCGGACAGCAATTGGCCCAGTGATTGCTTTGTGGTATCCGAACTATGCGTTTGAGGTGAGCCTAGGGAATCAGTGATTGCTCAGTCCATTTGAACTGAATGGGGCAATCTAAACTGAAAGGGGGCCATTATCGAGGGTAAATACAATTGATCTCGCGTAACGGGTATCGAACCCGCGCAGGTGCTTTCAAAGTTGGAGAGGAGCTTTGGGAGTGTCGGTGCTTGTTCGGTTCCCGTTTTTTCTTGGGTCGCTTCTGCATGCCGGATGCGACCGGCGTTTTATTCTTCAAATTGCGTCCCCGTAACAATCAGGCTCGGGAAGTACGGCCCACCGAAACACTGCTTTCTAGCCAATCGATGGCTCGAAGGAGTCCAGGTGTCAACTCAAAGGTGGGCACTTCCTAGACGAGTTGAAATTGACTCTCTCTCGTGACGCACCTACAATGTAGCCATGCAATTCCTCAAAGCACCAACAGCTATCCTCTGTGCGCTAACGCTTTACGTGAATGTGGCTTTTGCCATGTTGACTCCTTGCTGTTGCCAGCGCACTTTTGACGGACAGCAAAGCAAAGTCGCCTGTGCCCATTGTGTGACGGTTGTAAATTGTTGTGTGCCGGTTGTAAATTGTGGCTGTCACGCAGGAGATTCGTGCTCCGCCAATTTGACTGCCGCACGCTGTGCTTGCGATAAGTCGCTGCCAACGATTTTTCAGTCACTCGATACGCAAAAGCGATTTGCTGCTCCAGCGATGCCCGATGCGTTACAGCCATTTTTAAGTTCCGCGTGCGCCGCCACTGACTTGTCGGGTTTACGTGACAAGTCGTCAAAGGCATTGCCATTGCATGGCCCACCGTTGCTCGCATTCCTTTGTATTTGGTTGAACTGAAACGCGCCGTCAGGACGTGATTTTAGTTTTTAGACCAAATTTCAAAAGGAACTTCAAATGAAGTTATTCTCGGTTCTCGGACTACTTGTTGTGGTCACTATTGCACTTGCGTACTTTACTAACAGCAAGAGCGTAGCCAATGCCAGTATTCAATCTGGATGTGCCTGTGTCGACTGCCAGTGCCCCGACTGCAATGGAGTCACTTGTTCGTGTGACACCTGTGAATGTGGTTCGTGCGGCTGTGCAATGACGAGCGCTAAGCCAGCTGCTTCGTGTAGCCTGGGCTGCTGCAAGACCGCTACCGCTGCATGCGCAAGTACCGGCTGCAAGTGCGTAGGCTGCGAATGTCCAAATTGCACTGGCGAAACTTGCACTTGCGAAACGTGCGAGTGTGAGATTTGCGGCTGCACCAAGTAAAGTGCACGTGAATTCAAAGCGGGCAGCCGGTTATGGCTGCCCGCTTCTTTTTGTTTTGAATTGAATCGAAGTGCACTGTTGCTGCGCGATTGATTGCATTTGGAGACAACTCGATTCAATGAGCCATCAGCAATCACCCTCGCTTCTTTATAAGCAAGTACGCAACTACCCCCGCAACTGCAGCGCTCCCAATACACACGCTTCCAATGATGAAAAGCAACACTATTTCCGTCGTACCGAAACCAAACATGCCAATCATGCAATCCACCTGTGGCTAGAGAACTACTTGGAGGAAACCTAATCGCACGAACAGTCATCAAAACGCTCGAGACCATCAAGGTCGGCGCTCATCGCCCTTCATCTTAGGATATAATCCAGCGGTTGAGTTCTGAATTGATTTTATCTTAGGCATTTCTGTGCGCTCCCCATGATACCAATCCAAAACAACGACCAGCAGCACATTGGCTTTCTTCTTCCAGCTGGATTGCCCTCCGACTACATTTCCAGCGTTGGTGAGTGGGCGGGCGATTGTGTGTTCATGGCACTTCCGACGAAGCCCGAGCTTTTTGAAGACCCTGCTTTCCGCGTTCTCGCGGACCACAAGGACGCAGGAGAGCATCGAATTAAGGTAAGCAACGACGGTTCCACAATATTCGTGCTTGCTACCGCGCCGACTGGCGCACAGCTTTTCATCCGACTGCCAGCTTCCGAGCTCGGTACATGGGGCACGCGCGTCGCGGCCACCGACACACAAATGGGATACGCGCTCAGAGTCACCAAAGAAAACGCCTAAGACCAGAATGATTGGCGCGACGGATTGCTCTGTTCCACCGACCGCATACTGACCACAGGGTTGACCTGGAAGCACACAAATCATCGCAGTCAGCCTCGATAGCTTAGCGAGGCAACATCTGATGATTCATCTGCTGATTATTGTGTTAATCCCGCTTCGGTTCATCTGGGGTGGCGCA
>JANLQO010000343.1:0-5355 GCA_031367855.1 Planctomycetia bacterium
GTGGCGCTCTTGCGTCACGGACGAGTCAATCACTATAAGTGCCTGATTCGTAGTCGGCAGTAGTTCGCCAAATGTTCAAAGCAATCAGTCACCTATGAACTGCAGAGTTAGAAATCAGGCCTTAATCTGCTGCATTATTGCGATGTGCATTACCGGCTGCGCGCATCGCGCCAAGATTCACTACAAAAGTGTGGCCGACCTTTATCAGGAAGCTGTTGAAGCGGTTCGGAAGAGTGAAGCAGCATCTGCGATGCAGATGGAAATGCAAAATGCTAACTCAAACGGCATCACAACAGAAACCATCATCTCTGATAATGTCTCCGCGTCAAAATCTGCTCCCACTACCTCGCCTGCACTAGCTTCGATGTATCCGGCGTTGCCAGTCGTCGCGGCTAGCTGGAATTTTGACCAATCACTATCCAGAAATGCTGTCACGGCCGCACCCGAGTTGCTTCCCGGATTGCCTGCCACCCAATCCACTGCGAGAAGGCCACTTATCAACGAGATTTTTGAGCAAACCGAGATCAGGGAAGCGATTGAGATTATTGCGTCGGCCACGGGGGACACCGTGGTTGTCGATGATTCCATCGGCGGCGTCGTTACTTTGCAAATCAAAGATGCGACCTTTGAGCAAGCATTGGAAATGTTGCTGCTTCCACTCGGGCTCGTCTACGTGGTGCACGAAGGTAGTTACCTCATCTCTCCGCCCGATCCTGAGTCGCCGCTGTTTAGATTGATCAGCTCTCGCTACCAGTACTCACCACGTAATCATATTCCAAGTAAACTTGCCGCACTTGTCCCCAAGCGGCTGTCGCCGTTCTTTCAAGTCTCCGACGATCGCAATTTGATCGCCATAGAAGCTCCTAAAGCGATCGGCGAAGACCTACTCAACCGCTTACAAGAGCTTGACCAGCCGGTTCAACAAGTTGTCCTCGAAGCCATCGTGTGTGTGAGCGCGCCAGATTCTGGTTTCAAATTCGGAGTCGATTGGAATCACACGCTGCAGTTAAATAATCTCGATCAAATGAAAGTCGGGCTTAGCGGGCTGGCGTTCTCAGGTGCAGCCAGTAAGTACGGTGTCAATAATGCGTTCGATGAATTTGCTGTGACATCGGCTTTCGTACAGCTCCTAGCGCAGCAGGGACTTGTAACGATTCGTGCGGCCCCACGCGTGACGACAAAAGATGGAGAAAAAGCCGCAATCTCGATTGAACGCGAAACGTTCTTTAGTCTTCAACCAACCAATACCAGCGTGCTGTTCACGCAGAATATTCAAAAAGTTCAGGCGGGTATCAACTTGATGATCACGCCGCGAATTCGCGGTGACCGAGTCAGCATAGAAATCGAAAAGGCTGAGGTCAGCGAGGATATTCGAACCAGTGAGACTCGTAAGGAGTTAGTGAACAACTCATTCCCAATCATCAATCGTCGAACTGTTTCCACTAAAGTCGATGTGCTCGATGGGCATACTATTGTGATCGGTGGATTAGTACAACGCCAAACCGTCGATCGCGTAAACAAGGTTCCTTTTTTAGGTTCGCTGCCCGGAATTGGAGGGCTTTTCCGGACCGTGGAAAAACAAGAGCAAGATGCTGAAGTGGCGATCTTCATATCGCCTCGTATCGTCCATGAAGAAATTTACATGGCGCCGTTAGGCAAGTAATTCTCTAACCCTGATAGCGCTCCCGCGATGCCAAGCACGATGGTTCGAATCTTAAGCCTCAGCTTTTCATCACTGGTGTTTTCTCTGTGGCTACCCAACCTGGCTTTTGCGCAGCGTCAATTTGCGGTGCAGGACACATTCAATCCTGCATTTCAAATCGAACCGCTTGTTCAACGCCTCAGTGGTCGACGAGGCGAAATTCTCCGCTTTCAGTTTGCCCTGCAGACACTCAACCGCGACACCGACATAGAAATTCTCAAAGTTGGCCTTCGGCAGGACATTACAGGCCAAATCCTTCAAGATGAACGCGGCGCCGAAAACAACCCAATCGAAATCATCGGCGAGACCAAGGTACACCTCACACGAGACGTTCCTTATGTTATCGAAGGCCTAGTAAAAATCCCCGATGGTGACGCTAGTTTCTATGCGCTGGGAATCCTTGTGCGAGACAACGGCGTTCGCAAAGAACGACAGCCTGAACTCGATTCGTCCAACAAAGCGGTGACCAAAGCCGGTATTCGCTTTGTTACAAACTATGTCCTGCGAGTTGACCTGGATGTGGTGGGTGCGCGCGGCGAACAAGCTAAGTCACTCGTTCTCGAAGCGGGAAAAATTTCACCCTTCAACGGTCTGCCTAAAGTAAGCGTCATCGTGCGCAACCCAGCGAGCACTGCCTTCGAGTATCAGCTGCGCACGCACTTACGTGCCTCGCCCAGTGATCACACGTTTGAAGAACTCCGAATGGTAATGCCAGTGCGAGCTGCAATGGAAAACGAAGAACGCTATGTCGGCCGCATACTTCCGGGCTGCAGCGTCCGCATGGAAGAACTGCTTCCACAGAATTTGTTAAACGGCAAGTATCAGTTGGAAGCCGAACTACTCGACGGCGGTCGCGTTATCAATCGACGCACATTTGCACTTGAAGTTGACTCAGAGGATTTTCCAGCCCAAGAGGTCAAGGTCAAGCAAGCGGGTGGTGGCATCTATGTTTCGCCTGCCCAAATCGAACTCTCGCAAGCTCGCGGAGGCCAACGTCGACTCGGAGTCGAATTCAAGAACACCTCAGCAACAGCACGCACCATCACGCTGGCCGCATTGAATGACAAAGGCTCGCCGCTCACTAACCTTATCGTACAACCAGAGACCTTTACACTTTCCGCGGGACGCAGTCGCAAAGTATCGCTCACTCTGCGCACTAAGTCCAATATCGAACTACCAGTCGAATTTGGCACACTGCAAATCAAAAGCAGCGATTCAGTTCAGCAATTCGCACATACCGGAAAGGTCCCTCTGGCAATCGTCTTGGGCCAAACGAAAGATCCAAGCGTCAGCCTGCAACCTTTGAGATTTGTCGCCGACGCAAAATATCCTTGCTTTCGCACAGTGGTTACGAACCAAGGCGAAACGCACACCCCACTGGATGCAAGACTGCTCATCGCGTCCGAATCGGGACAGCGCCGCGTTCTCACGGGTGGGTTTGGCAAGTGGCTGTTGCCTGGCGAATCAGCCAACTTGGAATTTCGCCTCGACCAAGAGTTAACCCCGGGCAACTTTCAAATTGTTTGCGAACTGGAAAATGGCCAAGAACCGATCATCAAGAAGCAAGCCATGTCCGTAACCGATTTCGAAAACGCTAAAGCAACCAAGTAACGCTCACGTGGTTCCGAATTGCAAACTGCGAACTGCTTACTGATTGCCAGCGCTCACATTGACCCAAGCCACATAAGCCAACCACACAAACCACACGGCGTAAACGCTGGCTGCCAACACAACCGCCATCAGCCACCGCTGCGACTTGGTCGATGAAACAATTTCGTGGGGATTGCGTCCTGCCATCAAAGCGACTCCTAAAACAATTCGTGAATTTCGCGGAATCCTGAATCCACTAGTGGAAATGGTCGACCGGCCGGACCCGGGAGATGCTCAATCAGTTTCAATCCCAAACTATGGAAAATCGTCGCGACCACTTCCGGCGGCTCGACGGGACGATCATCAGGCACCGCACCTATCGGATCGCTGGCACCGACAACTTGACCTCCCTTAACGCCACCACCTGCGAAGTAAACCGTAAAGCACTGCGGCCAGTGATCGCGACCACCCGCAGGATTCACTTTCGGAGTCCTTCCGAACTCCGCCATGTTAGCCACCAACGTATCGTCAAGCAGTCCGCGATCCGAAAGATCGGAAATCAATGCAGCGTAACCCTGATCGTACATCGGCGCGACGATGTTCTTCATGCCTTCGATGGAAGTGAACGGTTTGCTGCCGTGGATGTCCCATGTGATCTCATCAAACACCGTTAAAAAAGTATTGATCGTCACGAACCGCACGCCCGCTTCAACCAAACGTCGAGCCAGCAAACAGCACTGGCCAAAGCGGTTCATACCGTAACGCTCGCGCATCTGTGTCGATTCTTTTGATAGATCAAACGCGTCACGAGCTTGAGGGCTTGTCATCAATCGATACGCGGTCGCGAAGTGCTCATCCATTAACTTTGCGCTCTCGCTCGCTTCGAACTGCTTCATCGATTCTTCAACCGTCGCGCGCAAGCGTTGGCGTCGCTCCATTCTCGCTGCAGGTATGCTCGACGGTGGCAATAGATCAGGTACTTTGAAATTCTCTTTTGACGGGTCAGCTAACAGAGCAAACGGATCATAAGCCTTGCCCAAGAATCCGCCAGCTTGTCCATTAGGTAGATTCCCACCGCCGCGTCCCATTGTCTCCGGTAGTACTACATGCGGCGGCAAATCACCTCGTGGACCCCTCAAATACCAAGCCGCTGATCCAACGTGCGGCGTATTTACACCGCCCGTAAACAGACGCCCCGTTTGCATGATCTGCCAACCCGCGTCATGAACAGCCGCACCCCGATGAAAGCAAGATCGCACAAAGGCTATCTTGTCTGCAATCTGAGCGTGTTTTGGAAGAATCTCTGACAACTGAATCCCATCAGCGACCGTCGAGATCGGCATGAACGGCCCCCGAATCTCCGCCGGCGCATTGGGCTTCATATCAAATGTATCGAGTTGACTCGGTGCGCCCAAATTAAAGATCAGTATACATGAGCGTTTGTCTTTGCTTGGGTCCACCAGCCCCGCATCTTTCGCCTGGAGCAACTGAGGCAATCCCAGCCCAATCGCCCCCAGAGTCCCGACCTGAAGGAAATCGCGTCGAGTCGCGCCATCGCATGTATGCGCCTTACCTTTTCCGATCAAATCAAGCATCATAGGCCTCAACAGGGAAACGGCTCAACATTCGTCATTACATCAAGCTCCGATTGCGAACAAGGATCGCCCTCGTCTTGTCGATAGACACTCATTTTAGCACGCCAGTCGCAGCTTACCTACGCGAGCGGCCAATTGTCATGCTGATTTCCCCTTCCCCGCCCCCTTTTCCAAAGCTACCCGTTGCCTACCAGCCGACTTTGGGTAAAAATGCATCCAGATCTCAAGCACGCACCTGTAGCTCAACTGGATAGAGCATCGGTCTACGGAACCGAAGGTTAGAGGTTCGAACCCTCTCAGGTGTACTGTAAAAAAGGCAATGTTTTCAAGGCTGGAACGCACTTTACGCGTTACCGTCATCACGACGAGCGGCCCCGTTTTCAAGAAATGACTACCGAAAAACTCGGCAGTTTGAAAAATGGGAGTCCCTCATTATGGCTAGACCAAAAGCCAAAGCACCGTCGCTAC
>JANLQO010000241.1:0-2965 GCA_031367855.1 Planctomycetia bacterium
CCTTTAACCACAACGTCAGCGTCTGTCGCGTCGTAGCCCACAAAGTCAGTTCGCCGCAATGCTTCCTTTAGCGATTCGATCGGACCGGTCTTGAATAGCTCGCCTTTCTCGCCCGCACCACTAATTGTTTCGTGCTCGCGCATAGCGTCGCGATAGCCATCCCAATCGAAGGTCAAATTGCGTTCGGCCGCTATCGCTTGGAAAAGTTCGGGCGGTACACCGTAGGTCTGATACAAGCTCGCTGCTTCGCGGCCATCGACCATCACCGCGCTCGCAGACTGCATCGTCTGGAACGTTTTTTCAATTCGCTCCAACCCGGCACCGATTGTCGAAAAGAAATCGTTCTCTTCGCGCCGAATTACATCGCTGACGCGCTGCACCGTTTCGCGCAGTTCCGGATAAGTGCTGCCCATCGAAGCCACCACGGCGGGGACCAACTGATGCAAGAACGGTTCTCGCAGCCCCATTTGATGACCGTCCAAAACGGCGCGGCGCAGCAAACGCTTGATAACATACCGAGCCTTCTTCGGCCCCGGAATCACATTCTCATGAATCGCAAACGTACAAGCCCGAATGTGGTCGGTTATTCGTCGCAAGCGTCGGCCATTGTCGCTCTCGTAGTCGTATTTGACCGAGCAGACTTCTGCCGCCGCTTGCACAATCGGAAACAGAATATCGATGTGGAAATTCGTCGGCACGTTTTGCATCACGCTCGCCGTACGCTCCAAACCCATGCCCGTATCGATGTTCTTGCTAGGCAGGGGCCGCAAGTTATCGGGCGGATCGCCGACGCGATTGAACTGTGTGAACACCAAGTTCCAGATCTCGACCGTCTTACCATTGTCGAGCTGATAGTAAATCTCACTGCACGGCCCACACACGCCATCCGGCCCAAGGCTCGGCGCGCTGGCTGGCCAGAAATTTTCGTCTTCTTCCATCCGAGCGATCCGTCCGTGCGGCAGACCGATCTTCTCGTGCCAAATGTTAGCCGCTTCGTTGTCATCTTTGTAGACAGTGACCGTCAAGCGATTCGGATCGATGCCCAACCACTTTTTGTCGGTCAGAAACTCCCAAGCCCAGTGAATGGCCTCGCTCTTGAAGTAATCGCCAAAACTGAAATTGCCGAGCATTTCAAAGAACGTGTGGTGATACGCCGTGCGGCCGACGTTATCGATGTCACCCGTGCGCAAGCATTTTTGGCAAGTCGTCGCGCGGGTGAATTCCAGTTTCACTTTGCCCAGAAAGTGATCTTTGAACGGATTCATCCCCGCCGGTGTGAACAGAACCGACGGATCCCAAGTCGGCACCAGCACATCGCTTTGCTGCCGTGAGTGGCCCTTGGATTGGAAGAAGGTGAGATATCTTTCGCGCAGTTCGTCGGTCTTCATGGACTTTTTCCACGTATTTTCTGGTGTTTTCCGCATTTTCAGGGGCTCGTAATCGGCTCCCCATCTGGACCTGCAACAATATATGCTCGCAGCCCAAAACCGACCATGGGCGGCCATCAACCTTGGCCGACTGCGTGGCAGTAACTTCGTCAGAAGTGGTCAACGAATCGCCAAAATTGCGTTGGGATCGGCGGGTGAATGGGCGATTTTTCAGTGATTTTCAATGACTATCCGCCAATATCAAGCATAGCTTTTTTTTCGGCACAAGCGTTGCTTTCAGGAATTTTGCGCATCGGCGTGAACCCAATCTGTCCGTTCAATGCTCGCAGAATCAGCTTCCCTATGCCTGAAAAAAGTTCGTCTCAGAATTCGCAGAATATCCCCCACCAATTTCAAATGCGGCCAGCCTTTACGCTCGTAGAACTGCTGGTTGTAATCGCCATCATTGGCATTCTAGTGGGACTTCTATTGCCAGCCGTTCAGGCGGCGCGAGAAGCGGCACGGCGGATATCGTGCAGTAACAACCTCAAGCAGATCGGGTTGGCGATACACAATTACGAATCGGCCACCAAGCGACTTCCACCTAGCGCATGTATCAATCCCCTGGCAACCAACAACGGCTCGTGGTCGATCCATGGACGCTTGCTGCCTTACCTGGAACAAGGCAGCCTCTACAACCAAATTGATCTGAGTATAGGTTGGTCCAACTACCCGGTCATCAGCCGCTTTCGAGTACCGGTCTATGTCTGCCCAGCGGATCCGAAACGCGATCTGCTGCGCGATACCGGAGTTACTGGCAGCACAAGCGGTATTTTCCTCTATCCAACCACTTACGGCTTCAATTTTGGAACGTGGTTCATTTACGATCCAACCACCCATCGCGGCAGCGATGGGATCACTTATCCCAACGCGAAAATGCCGTTGGCTGCGGTGACTGACGGCACCAGCCACACGCTGCTGGCCGCCGAAGTTCACGCCTGGACCGCCTACACCCGCAACGCGGGTCCCGCATCGACCGCAGTGCCTTCAAATGTTACAGAAGCCCTCGCGGCCGTCGCGAGCGGCAAACCAGATCGCCTATTGCCCGAGGGTTATGGAACCGGACATACCGAATGGGCCAACGGTCATTCCCACCACAGTGGTATCACCACTACGCTGACACCCAACACGGTCGTGCCCTATCCATTCGGCGGCCTTACCTACAATTGCGACTTCAATTCTCAGCAGGAAGGCAACAGCAGTACGCGCCCCAGCTACGCTGTGTTGACTTCGCGCAGCCATCACACGGGTGTCGTTAACGTCGCCCTGCTAGACGGTTCTGTCCGCACAATGAGCAACTCAGTGGAGCTCACGATTTGGCGCGCCTTCGGCACCCGCAGTGGCGGCGAAGCAGTGCTGGATAATAACTGGTAGGGTGGGTTGAGGAACGAAACCCACCCTACATCACGGTCATTTTTCACCGGCCACAGATACACTCTCTGGTCGATCATTTTGCCGCATGATCTGCAGTACGATCGTGTCATGACGACTGTCGACTAATCCGTTAAACACTTCGGGCGATTCCACAACTTTGCCAT
>JANLQO010000271.1:0-8474 GCA_031367855.1 Planctomycetia bacterium
CGCGGCGCACGCCAAGGCCTGTGCAACGGCCTTGACCGGCGATTTTGAGGCCGCGATTGAGTGGGAACGCAAAGCCATGCAAAACGAGGGATGGAAACAAGACGCAACAATCACTGGTGGCAAACTTGCTGAAGAACGAATTTCTTCCTGGCAGTCCAACGAACTTTGGCTGCTACCCAAGACACCGGGGTTAAAGGTTGGTATTAGTTTGTCCTCATCAAATGGACTAAAACTTGAAATCGATCAACCTCAATCGCGTGTAGACGTTGAGTGCGTAACCAATTTGCAAATCGTCGGTTTTGTTCTTGCATTGATTGTTCACCAAACGACTGGCCAATAAAGGGATTACCCAGACATTAGCCGGTGGTAAGCAAAGCGCCACCACCGGTTTCAGCGGTACGACGCGCGTCGATCCTGGAGGGATCGCAGAATCGCTGCTGCCGGGTGAAGAGACTCATCTGTGATCCCTTTGGGGTCAAAATGCTCCACGCCGATTTTCCGGTGGTGGCGTTTCGCTTACCACCGGCTATTTTTTGAAAACCGCTTCGCGGTAAGGACGGATCCTGGGCTGCTGGTTGTAACGAATGTAGCGGCTGACTTACAGGCAAAATGCGAGGCAACGCTCAGGCGAACGAGCGTCTAAGTTCTGATTGCAACCTACATTTCAGCTTGGAAGCCTTCCATGCTAGAAGAACTTAACGGCCCCGAAGGCTGGGCTTTGTGTGCACCTGCTTGCAACTCGAACGACGTGAACTGAGCTATCAAAATGAGCGAAAAAGCGGCCCCAGCGGCTGAACATGCTAGCAAACCATCGATGCTACCGAAGATTATTGTCTCAGGCTTCATCAGCTTTGTGGTGATTGCCGAGACCTTTATTTTCTTCTTCATGGTTCCTAGCGGCGATGAGGTGGCTGTGTTGGCTGAAACTCGGTTGATCCGGAAGCTCGAAGCCCACATGCACGAACAGGGAGAAGCGGTTGTCGAAGAAGACGAGGACAAAATCGTCGAGTTCCGGCTGGGGGAGTACGGGGTATCCTTCGTGCCGCCGGGTGCCGACCGAACTTATCGCGTCGAGTTTCGTCTGTTTGGAACGGTGAAGACCAAAGACAAGGAGCATGTGGAGAAGCTCTACAACGAGCGCATGGGCCGCTTTCGTCATCGTATGATCTTGGAAGTTCGCAATGCTACCTTAAGTGAGCTGACGGAAAACGAATTGGGCTTGATCCAGCGGCGCATATTTGTGACAAGTAACGAGATCTTGGAAGAGCCGATCCTCCTGGGCGTCGGATTTCAAGATTACCAAGTCACGGAAGAATAACGCAGCAATAAAAATACGCAGAGTTACTTTTAAACTTTGCGAGGCAGGGATGCGCGCATGACACCTGAGGAAACCGAAGAACTTCTGCAAGCCAGAAAAGGCGCTTCGGCGGCCACCGACGCGACAGAACCGGCGGCTGCATCTGAGCCTTCTCCACGTCGCTCTGAGCGAACTGAATCCAAAGCCGCCAAGCTGCTTGAAGATGCAGAATCCGCGTTGAATCAAATCGATGCCCCTGCACCGCGGCCATTCGAGTTGGAAGACTTAATTGGCATTGGCGGCCCGCCCGAAAAATGCTCGATCGACCTGCTGCGCGATGTTGACCTGGATCTCAAAATCGAGCTTGGTCGCACGCACATGATCCTTGAAGATGTGCTCAAGCTCCGCAAGGGCTCGGTCGTGACACTCGATAAACTCGCGGGCGATCCGGTCGATCTCTACGTGAATGGTCGAATCGTGGCGCGTGGTGAAGTCCTAGTCCTCAATGATAATTTTTGCGTTCGTATCGCGGAGCTGGTCGGTTCGGATGTGATCTTCCGAGATTCGTAACGGAACCGCATCCAAAAAAGGTGTCTGACCCCTTTTACTCGACAAGGAAGTCGACATGAGACCCATTGGCAGATTCCTCGGTTGCTTTATCGCATTGACCACATGCGCAGCTTCAGCCCAAAACAATGAACTAGATTATCCCACTCCGACGATTCACAATAGCGGGCAGCGCACGTCCGCCATTCCCTTGCAAGCGTTGCCGGGCTCAAACGCGCCAGCCCCCGTGCATGCATCCAACGCCGCCTGGGTTGCAAGCCCAGCCCAAGTCGCACAGGCTAGTTACACGGCACCCATGGCCGACGCGACACCCACGCATGAAGCGGTAACGAAACGTACTCCGCTCACCTCAAGGAAATCAGCCTCCGCTCTGGCGGAAGGTACAGGCTCGGGTGCCAACACACTGAAGATGCTATTCTCGGTTGGTTCAAGCTTGCTGATCGTGATTGGCTTGTTTCTGGGGGTCGCATGGTGTTATCGCAAAACACTCAACACCACCATGGGCGGCATTCCCAAGCAGGTGGTCAGCGTGCTTGGTCGAACCGCCATCGCACCGCGACAACAACTGATACTTGTTCGCTTCGGCTCAAAGTTAGTTTTGGTCAGCATGGTTCAAGGCGAGACACGCACGCTCAGTGAAATTACCGATCCGCTGGAAGTAGATCAGTTGGCAGGTGCCTGCGAAAGCCATCAACCCCACAGCCTTACGAATTCCTTCCGGAGTATCCTGAGCCAGCATGGTGGAGGTGCCGCGTGATTGTCTACAAGACAATAAAGATAGTGGCTGTGTATGCCGTAGTATCACTCATGATACTCAACACGCAGACAGTTGCGTTCGCGCAAACGGGCTTGCGTTCACAAAGCCTCACCAACAGCGGCGCAACTACGAGCGTCGAGAAGACCCAGGAGGCTGATCTTGGAAAGAGCCTTTTCGAGCGCATCTCGCAGGCAGGGCAGGGGGGCGAAGACGAATCTGCAGCATCATTCCTGCTCAGTGGACCTGAGAAGTGGACAAGTCGTAAAGGACTTTCAAGCAGTTTACAAATTCTCATCCTGCTAACAGTTCTCAGTTTAGCCCCAGCGGTTTTACTGATGACAACCTGCTACGTGCGAATCATTGTTGTCCTCGGATTGCTGCGGCAAGCTCTCGGCACCGGTCAACTGCCGCCGAGCCAAGTCATTACGTCCATCTCGTTATTCATGACTTTATTTATTATGACTCCAGTTTGGAATGAAATATACACCGACGCCATCGCTCCCTATACGGCCGAAGGTTCGACCATGTCGCTGGAAGCCGCTTGGGAAGCGGGCGTCGCACCGATGCATCGCTTCATGAGTCGGCAAATTAAGATGGCAAAAAATGACGACGATGTACTGCTGTTCTTCAGTTATTACAGTCCCAATGCAACGGAACCATCCAGCTTCGAAGAAGTGCCCCTGCGAGTGTTGCTGCCCGCCTACATGCTCAGCGAACTCAAGACCGCGTTCCTGATGGGATTTCAGATTTTTCTTCCCTTCCTGCTCATCGACCTGGTAGTCGCAGCCGTCACGATTTCGATGGGCATGATGATGTTACCTCCGGCGATGATCTCACTGCCGTTCAAGTTGCTGCTTTTCGTACTGATCGACGGTTGGCACTTGGTGATTGGTATGCTGCTTGAGAGTTTCGGAACCCAAGTTTGACATGCGCGACTGCGCTTAAGGTAATCACATGGAAACTACTCACGCCGTTGAATTGGTGCGCCAAGCGGTCTTTACAGCCATGCTCATCGGCGCTCCACTGTTGATCGTCGGTATGGTGATCGGACTAGTCGTTAGCCTGTTGCAAGCGCTAACGCAGATCCAAGATCAGACTTTGAATGCGGTCCCAAAGATTGTGGGGATGGTGCTGGCGCTCGTTTTCTGCTTGCCTTGGATCGCTGATCGCATGATCGAATACACCAAACGAACGTACACGCAAATTCCGGAAGTGGTTAGCCGATGAACGAGGTGTTGGTATCACTGTTGAGCCAGCCGTTATGGGTTTTCCTATCGGTGCTCGCACGTGTTAGCCCACCCCTGATGATGGCGCCACCCACTCGATCTTCCGCGGTACCCATGCGGGTGCGGGCTGGAATTGCCATTGGCTTGTCCGCACTGATCGCGCCGCTAGCCTACAACAACGCGTCACCGATTCCGCAAGATCTCATCAACATCGCCCTGGGCATGACCGGTGAAATCATTCTGGGTTTGATGCTGGGAAGCATCATTCTGTTGGCGCTGACGAGCTTGCAAATCGCTGGTCAAATGATTGGAAATCTTGCGGGCCTTGATCTGGCGACCAGTACCGATCCGAACACCGACGAGGAAATGCCGGTCATCGCCAACCTGCTCGGCTGGTTAGCGACTGCAATCTTTGTAGTGCTCGGCGGCCATCGCCAGCTGCTTGACTGCTGCATGCAGAGCTTTGCGAATTATCCCGTGGGAATTGTGCAGTTTCAATCCAGTTGGCTCGACGAATTGGATGCGATCATGCGTCATACGTTTTTAATTGGCATCCGCGCGGCCGCACCGCTGGCCGTCGCGCTGCTGCTTTCAAACTTAGTCACAGGTCTACTGGCTCGAACGCTGCCGCAGTTGAACGTGTTGGCGATCGGCTTCAACATCAACGCGATGGCTTTGTTGACTCTGCTATTTCTATCCGTCGGTGGCATCGCCTGGGTCTTTCAATCCGAATTGTCCGTGTGGCTCGATAGTTGCCAACGCATCGCGGCGGGTGGAAGCAGTTAACCGAATCTTTGACGTGGCTCAGGCTGCCAGCCTGAGTTTGACGTGGCTCAGGTTTCCAGTCTGAGTGGGGTAAAGCTGATTGGCAAGCTGGAAGCTTACCCCACTTTAACAACGAAAATAGGCATGCGAATTGGCTGATAGTGCAGGTGACAAAAAACACGATGCAACTCCTTATCGCCGCCAGAAGGCGCGCGAGCAGGGGCAGATTGCGCGCAGCCAAGACCTCGGCTCGGCGCTCGTGTTACTGTGCGCTGTGATGATACTGGATTGGTGGGGACCAACGGTCCTGCGGACGCTGGCTGACATCATGGTCTCCAGTATGACCACTACGAATTACTGGACTACCAGTTCGCGATCTGCGTCCGGTTTGATCAACATGAGTTTCCTGCAGTGTCTCTATGCCGTACTACCGATCATGCTCAGCGTCTGCATGGTGGTACTGGTTAACAACTGGCTGCAAGTGGGCTTTCTCTTTCTGCCGGAAAAGCTCAATTTGGATTGGAGCCGCGTCAATCCGCTGGCGGGATTGCAGCGACTCTTTGCTTTGCCCAACATTGCCCGCATCGGCTTTGGGTTGCTGAAGATTGGCTTGGTAATAGTCGTGATTTCACTGGGAATCTGGGGCCGGTGGGAAATCATCCTAGGAGCCCATCAACTGACCGCTGGCGAGGTCGCGGGGTTAATCTGGAGCACGACGCTTGACATGTGCCTGCGGACTGCCGGCGTGCTGTTCATCTTGGCCATCTTCGACTATGGATTTCAGTGGTGGAAGATTGAACAAGATCTGAGGATGACCGATGACGAAATGCGCGACGAAATGAAAATGATGAATGGCGACCCACAGATGGCAGCCCGCCGCCGCGCCTTTCAACGGCAGTTGATGATGAACCGAATTCAATCAACGGTTCCCAAAGCGGACGTGGTCATCACCAACCCAACTGAGTTGGCGATTGCAATTCAATTTGATCCGAAAACCATGCCAGCTCCCATCGTGTTGGCCAAAGGCGCTGGCGAAGTTGCGGCGAAAATTCGTAAGATTGCTTTGGAGCATGGTGTGCCGGTTGTTGAACGCAAACCGCTCGCGCAAGCACTCTACAAGACAGTTGAAATTGGCCAGATCGTTCCCGTGGATCAGTACAAAGCGGTCGCTGAGGTGCTGCGTTACGTCTATCAACTGCAAGGCAAGAAGATCCCCGGCCTCGATACATGACCCGCTCAGTGAACTGCGGGTTTAGCTTTTGCGGCTGGCTTGGCAGCAGGAGCTTTTGAGACGGGTTTCGACGAACTCGTTTCCTCTTTGGCGGGTTCAGTGTTCTTGGGACGGAAATCGTTGATCGTTTCCGAGAGCAAAAACACTTCGACGCGAGAGTTCTTCGAAGGGTCTTGGTTCTTAGGATCGAGCGCTAGCGGCTCATGGGGGCCCGCCACACTTAAACGCAATCGAACTGGATCAATTTTGTTCTCTTCCAAAAAATGCTGGACCGCCAAACATCGTTTGAAAGACAGCGTGGCTAACGCATCGCTGTTCGAAGTTTCGTCCATAGTGGGTGTCACGTGGCCGCGAATATCGATCTTGTGTGGCAGCCCAACGAACTGCGGAATGACTTTCTTCAGGCGTTCGCGGCCATCCTCATCCAACTCGGCGGAACCGAGTGCAAAGATCACAATCGTGCCCGCCGTCGATCGATCTGGTTCTCGAATCGTAACGAGTTTGGGTTGTTCCCAGTTCTCTGCCTCGGGATCATCGTGCGGAACCTCGCGCGGATTGCTCCCATCAAATTTCTTGCCTGGATCTGTCTGGCCGGCTTTCGGCTTTGTCAGCGTTGGCTTGCGGCCTTTCTTGGAATTCAAGATCGTCTTCGCCCAAGGATCCTGAAAGTATTCGGCGACCGCCTCTTTCTTTTCAGCATCCTGACCGACGAGCCACATCACCATGAAGAAGGCCATCATCGCGGTAACGAAGTCAGCGTAAGCAACTTTCCATGCACCACCTCCCTTACCTGCCATCTTCAAATCCTTTTACGAGTCGTCGTGGCCAAGGCTGCTAGCCCAAGCACCTATCCGTAGAGAGACACAGACTGAAAGCCCATGCCACCTGTTTCCTTTTCGAGCGTCAGTCGCCAATCGAATCCACTTCCTTGAACATTTCATCCAGCTTCTCCGACGTTGGGCGCACGTCGGGCGGAAGTCCTCGTCGAGCGGCTTCGACGGCCACTTTGGGCGGCATGTCGTTCATATACGAAGTCACCGCGAAGGCGACCGTTCGCAGGAAAATCGATTCGTTGACGCCCATGAATTCCAGCTTGCCCACTAGAGGCGCGATGAATCCATAAGACAGGAGAATCCCCAAGAAAGTTCCTACCAGAGCTGCACCCACTTTGTGACCAATCTCCGCAGGAGGGCCATTGATGTGTTCCATGGTGATCACGATACCGAGCACCGCCGCCACAATTCCGAAGCCTGGCAATCCGTCAGCCGTTTTCGCGAGCACTCCCATCGGCGCATGGTGAGCGTCTTCAGCGGCCTTGATTTCGAATTCGAGCAGTACCCCCATCTGTGCAGCGTTCACACTGCCGTCAACCATTGGCCCGAAAGCACCTTTGATAAAATCCGATGCATGGTGGTTGTTTGCGATCAGGGGATAACGCTTGAACACGGGGCTATCATGCGGGTTGGCAATGTCCTGCTCGATCGCTAACAACCCGTCGCGGCGGGCTTTTCGGAAAAGTTGATAAAGTAGCTTAAATAATTCCTCGTACATCGCCTTGGAGAAGGGATTGCCTTTCACGGTTTGCAATAGACCGGTCATTAGGTCTTTGAGCACATTCATCGGCGACATAACGATCATCGCGCCCAGTGCCGCACCGCCGATGGTCACAATTTCTGATGGGTGAACCAGCGCCCCAAAGTGCCCACCCGCCATCGAGAATCCGCCCAAGACGGAACCGACAACAACTATAAAACCGACGATGGTCAGCATTGAAAAGCCCCGTTGCTCAATTGCCCCCAACGAGCGACACGGATAGCGACACTCGTTGGTCAATTCATCGTCGGCCGACCGCAGCAACTTCATACAAGCGGAAACTTGTGACGCACGAAGGCGCGTATACGAGGCGGTTTTGACGATCTATCCGGAGATTCGGGCACGGTTGCTTGCCGCTGTGGCCAAGTTTTGATCGCTGGTGGACTGGCGATTCGAATTCAAGGTCCTGGCTGTCTAGAAGCTAAGCAGAAGCCCGCCCCAGGCGAGGCGATTTTAATAAATAAACTGGTAATTAAGTTCGTGAAATTCGACTAAAGCCCAGGAATCACGCAGTAAACAAGTCCGCTCTCAATGAGTGGCACTAGAATTGCTATTCGCTGCTTACCTTGCTAATTTTGGGCGCATCAGCGGCGCTACTAACCGGTAAAATCTTCGTGATTGGCAAGTCTTGACGTTGACCACTTGCAAGTCTAGTATCTATCGCATGCGTTACTTCACGATCCAGCGTCAAGACTACATTACCATTGCTTGGTTTCTAACCGGGTTGATGGTAACGTGCAGTTTGCTGAGCGCGTGCCCCAACATTACGAACTCAGCGGTTTGCGCTGAGGAGCGAGCGTTGGAGAAGGACGATGATGATCGATCCAACTCTATCCAACTTGACGTCGCGCTTCACTATCAGGTCGACGAACGCCCTACCTCTCAAACTTGGCAAGAAGTCCGGGTTTTCTATTGTGTGCACTTGATTGCGGCGCTTCCGTCTGCAAATCTTCAGCGCGGACCTCCGTGTTACTAACTTGCTAATTCAGCAATTTTCAAGCTGATCTCTTTGCATGCTGTTGAAGTCTGCATCTAGCC
>JANLQO010000273.1:0-5693 GCA_031367855.1 Planctomycetia bacterium
GGTCGCTCTTGCCGAGTGCGACCATTCGCTGGCGAAGTAAAACTGGTCGCACCCGGCAGGAGCGACCCACCAAATACACGCAATTTACCCCTGCGAACGCTGTTATGATCCAAAAAAGCTCGCCTTCATTTTTGCCATAAAATAAGGTTGAATTCCAGAGGTACGGCAACCCCGGCACGGTCCGGTACGATCCTCGCCGTATAATCCGTCGCAGGGCGAGTGGTTGCCACCGACACACGATAGAGTGCCCAATTCGGTTCTCCCAAAGCGGATTTGCTGTCTATGTGCCCAGCTTGAGTCAACGGTTGTCGAAGCGGAACTTCGCCGTCGATCCCGTCCGCATACAGTTCCACTCGCACAAAGTTCGGATCGAGGCCGTCGAGATAGACTTCAACCTCGAAGTTGTGGTGGATTTCTGTAGAAAGGACGCGGACTTCACCAAATTTTAGCGCTCCCCACTTTTCGGTGATTGAGTGTTTCCAGTTGACGATGCTGGTTCCCATCGCACCGCCAAAGGCCGCTCGCTCCCTATAGGCAGTGGCCGCAGGCAGGTAGTACCGCTCAGTATATTCTCGTACCGAGCGGCCCGCAGAAAACTGCGGAGTCAGACGCGACATGCTGGCCCGAATTCTGGAAAGCCACTGCGTTGGGATCCCTTGCGCGTTACGAGTGTAGTACTCTGGAATCACCTCGTTTTCGAGGATGTCGTACAGTTGTTCGGCCTCCATTGCGTCCCAGGCTGGATCGTCACCATGTTCTTGACCGTCTCCAATCGCCCAACCGACCTCAGGTGTGTAAGCCTCGGCCCACCAACCATCTAGCTCTGAGAGGTTGATGCCACCGTTCACAAGAACCTTCATACCACTCGTTCCACTTGCCTCCCAAGGTCGCTGCGGAGTATTCAGCCACACGTCCACGCCTTGCACTAATTGCTCGGTAAGTAACATGTCGTAGTCACTGAGAAAGATCACATGTTTTCTGGCAAGCGGTTGACGGATAAAGCGAATCCACTCGCGAATCAATTCCTGACCTGCCGTATCTGCGGGGTGTGCCTTGCCCGCGATTACAAGTTGCACTGGGCGATCCGAGTTGGTTAACAGCTGCATCAATCGATCGGAGTTGTGCAATAACAGGTTCGGTCGTTTGTAGCTCGCAAATCGACGGGCAAAGCCCAATGTCAAGGTATGAGGATCAAAAAGATGCTTCGCGGCCTCCACTTCGTCAGCTGCTGAGCCGGAAGCGGCTAACTGTCGCGAGAGTCTTTTGCGCGCGTACTCAATCAATGAATGACTTGAGTCGGTGCGGAATTGCCAAAGCTCCTCATCCGTCACGCGGCTGACATCACACTCTAGGGTTTCCGCAGTGCCGAGCCAGCGGTCCTTCCCACATAGTCGCGTCCACAAATTGTCGGCGGATTCCGAATCCCAGCTCGGCATGTGGACACCGTTGGTCACATGATCGATCGGTATTTCTTCTTCTGGCCAAAGTGGAAACAGCGGCTCGAAGATTCGACGACTTACCTTTCCGTGCAAGCGGCTGACGCCATTGATTGAACTGCTACCACGGATGGCCAGATAAGCCATGTTGAAGTGTTCCCTGGTATCGCGCGGGTTAAATCGCCCCAGTGCCAGCAAATCGTGAACGGTAATACCCAGTCTCTCTTTGGCGTATCGGGCAAGGTATTGTTCGATCAAGTCCGGAGAGAAGCGGTCGAAGCCCGCAGCTACGGCCGTGTGAGTAGTGAATAGGTTTCCAGCGCGTGTGACTTCCAGTGCGACCTCGAATGGTTGACCCGATTGCCTCATATAAGTGTGCGCCCGTTCCAACACGGCAAAAGCAGCGTGGCCTTCGTTAAGATGGCATACTTCTGCGTTGAGGCCAAGCTCGTTGAGTAGCCACCAGCCGCCGATGCCGAGCATCATCTCCTGCATCAGACGTAATTCGGGGCCACCACCATAGAGCTCGCTGGTGATTCCGCGATACACGGGAGGATTTGCGGCGTCGTTACTGTCCAGCAAGTAAAGCTTCAATCGCCCAACCTGTGCCTGCCAGGCTCGTAACCAGATTGCGTAGCCCGGCAGGTCAATCTTCAACCGCAACCATTCGCCGTTGGCTTCTCGCAATGGCGTGATCGGCAATTGGCCCGGGTCGTTGTAAGGGAATAACGCCTGTTGCGATCCGAGCTTATCGATGACTTGGCGAAAGTAGCCCTGTTGGTATAGCAGTCCCACGCCAACGACAGGCACTCCCAGATCGCTGGCCGTTTTCAATTGATCGCCTGCCACGTTCCCCAATCCTCCGGAGTAGATGGGCAATGCCTCGCTCAGCATGAATTCCATGCTGAAATAGGCTGCGCAGGTCAAAGCAGACGACGCGTGCGTTTTTTGAAACCAGGCGGGATTCTCCGCTGCAAGTCGCCGTACCTGGACCAGTTCATCGACTTTCTTGCGAAAGCCCGTATCGCGCAGGACTTGCTCGATCTTGTCTTGAGAAACAGTTTGCAGAACAACCCATGCGTTTTGAGTGATTTCCCACAATTCGGAATCAAGTTGCCGCCAAATCTCATCTGTCGCGTGATTCCACGACGATCGAAGGTCGAGCGCCAATTCCGATAGAGAATCGAAGCCGTCGATAGCTGTGGGAAAGGAACGGTAAAGAGGATTGGTTGAAAGTGAATTGTTGTTCATAGTTTATTCTGAATTGTACATTGTAGCAGTTTAGTTCACTTACGATAAGAGTTAGTGGGTTTGGAGCGACGGTGGGACTGTAGCTCGGTATTGGTATTCCATGTCGATTGGCACGAAAACGAGAGGCGAATTTTGAGAACGGGCGTCTTGGTCATGAGGTGACAAGCCGTCATTTAAAGTGCGTAGCGTTAAGCAGGCTCGAACAAAGTATTCTTCGAGTTTGGATGGGACTTGTGGTTGCACGGAGAACGCAAATCGGCTCGCTGCGAGATTTGCTTGCTGACGTGTCGCTTCGCTCAAGCGACCGCGTACATGCTTCGCAGCACTTTATCAGGAGGGCGTGTGTAGAGTTCGTAGTAAATTTCGCGGATACGCTTGCCGTGTCGTCGCGAGGTCTCGGCAACAGACTCATTCAAGTTTCTCGCAAAATCCTATTGGACGAGCAAGCCACTCGCCTTACGGATCGAGATCGTCAACTCTTCGCTGAGATGCTTGACGACGAATCGACCAAGCCAAATGCAGCACTTGTAAAAGCCGCCAAGCAATACAAGAAGCAGCGTTGCTCGATGCCCCCCGGCATCTCAACATGCCATTGCACGAAATACGAAAACTGAAACTTGATCCGTTGCCGTAGCTTGATCTTCAAGGCCGCCACTATTCATTTCATTCAAATTTGCAATCAAACGCCGATTCGCAATTGTTCTTTAACGCTACGTTAGTAGTCTTCCGAGATCTGTGCGGATTGCCAGAGTTCGCTGTATTTCTCGCGAACGAAAGCGTTGAGCTCTACCGCGTAATCTTGTGGTAAGGCGTTGATGCGGATTAACTGGATCGCGTCGGCAAGATCCTGAAGGCGGTGGGCGGCAGTCATGCCACTGGCGATCTTTAGTTCGAGCAGCGTCTTTAGATTGAGGTACGGCAAGCTTTCGCCGTGAACTTCCCGGACAGATTCCGGAGACGGAAACGCAACAGGTTTGGCTTTACCATCGCCGGGGTAGTCACCCACGATCAACACATCAACTTTGACGCCGTTCGAGGTATCTTTGAAACCCTTCGACCCTTCAAAAAGATCAAGCCAACCACGTCCAATCCAGCAATCCTTAAATCGCGTAAGATCTTCCCGCCGCATCAATACATCTACATCCGCCGTCGTTCGCCGATGACCATGCGCATTGGCCGCCATCGCGCCGGCAATCGCAAATGGAATTTCAAGTTCATTGAGCGCCTTAGCTAGTCGGCGCATCGTGTCGTGGACCGGTGACCGTTCCATCATAAAGGCATCAACTCGTTTAGCGATTTCAAGCATCGTGTCCATTCAACGAGTTTAGCAAATACAACCGACAATGACTACTGATCGTATTTACCAAAAAGGGCGCGTCAGTACGACTAGTCGGGATTGAGCGAAGATTTTCCTTGAAGTGTACAGCATATTGCCATACACTTGTACGTAAAGCAGGCGTACAGTGATTAGGAGTCGAACATGCCAGAAATGAAGAATGATGCTCGCTTGAATTTTCGGATCAATAGTGAACTGAAGAAAACAATCGAAGACGCCGCTGCCGCGAATAAAGTTTCCCGTTGTCCTCCTTGGTCGCTTCGCAGTAGATCAGTCAAGTCAGGGGCAAGGGCTTGGGGCATTCTTGCTCATTGATGCTTTGCGGCGGGCACTGCACATCTCCGAACAGGTTGGGATTCGAGCCGTGGAAGTTGACGCAATCGATCATGCGGCTCAAGGGTTCTACCTCAAGTTTGGCTTTCGTTCGTTGCTCGATGACCCCCGGCATCTCATGATGCCAATGCACGAAATACGAAAACTGAAACTTGATCCGTTGCCGTAACTTGATCTTCAATGGCCGCAACTATTCATTCAAATTTGCAATCAAACGCCAGTTATGACGGACATATCAGGTGTCAGGTTAAATTTGCCGAAACGGTACGCAATGCTACAAAGAGGCCTGAACCTTTGAATTTTTCAGCTTTTTCTGTAGTTTCCGCGTTAGGTCACGCACTCGACTCACTATTTACCCTTAGTAGAACTTATCCTTAGTAGAACCAGCCGGCTCCAGACGCATTCCCTCCTATTCCTCGGGAAAGATGCAGAAGTGCAACCATGAAAATTCGCCAACTATTGACTCGGTGGAAGTTCGTAAACGAAAAAAAATTACGTCAGCGGATTGCCCGCTTCGAGCAACTCGAAGCCCGACATCTGTTGGCTGCGGCGGTCTGGACCAATGTCTTGCAAGCGCTCGATGTCACCGGCGACAAAGTGGCCGAGGTGAGTCCGCTGGATGCATTACTCGTGATCAATGAGTTAAATCATCCGATCTACGCCGGGCGATCGCAGCCTTTACCGCTAGAGATCGATGATTCGCTAAAACATCCCTTTATCGATGTTACCTGCGATGGCGTCGTCTCACCCCTCGATGCACTGCTAGTCATTAATCGTCTTAATGCTCGCAACGAACCCTTGGGTAGCTCGCCTTTGTCAGGACGGCCCACTTGGGAGTTTAATTCTTCTGGTGGCTCCGTTTCGTCTCAAGGTAAGTATGTTGCCAGTGCCTGTTCACCCAAGCTGATCGAAGGTGATTCTTACACCACGCAACTTTCAGCCATGGTGACTCTACCCGATGCCAGCTCTGCGGTGCGAGTCACATTTGATGTGCCGAGTTTCGATGTTTCTAGCCAGCAGACGATTCGCGACGCGGTAGAAATCGTGTTGCTAGATGAATTGGGGCAACCGCTTGCACTGCCATTTGGCATCAATCGCGATGCATCCTACAACTGGAGCGAAAGTCTCCAGCCAGCCATTGGTCCGGGTACCCAAACTTCTACATCGAGCAGTGGCTTGGTCGCAACGGCCACCTTTAACCTCTCGGGCTTGGCCGCTGGAACGAAGGTTCAAGTCGTGGCGCGTCTCGTCAATGAAGACAAAGATACGAATACGAGCGTCCGGGTTCAGCGAGTTGAGATTGTCGATATCCAGGATCCGGCACCCACCGGCATGGC
>JANLQO010000353.1:0-15814 GCA_031367855.1 Planctomycetia bacterium
GTTGGTTTTTGGAGCAGTGTCGATGAAATCCAAGCCATCTGGCAAGCGGAGCGTGTTTTCGAACCCAAGATGAAAGCGGCAGAGGCTGCCAGTCGACGTGCGCGTTGGGTTGAGGCGCTTGAGCGATCGCGAGCCTGGGAAAAGCCCACGCCGTAATCGTAGTTGTGTCTCCAAGGAACCGTGTGCCACTGGGCCCTGCCGGCAGGGCCAGTCGCACACAAACAGATTAAGAGGATTCGACGGATGTCATTGAATCGAGCGGATGCACTTAGACGTCTGGTTGAGCTTGCAGACTTGTTAGATATCGTCGTCATCGGAGGCGGTGCGACCGGCGCGAGCGTGGCGTTGGATGCGGCGGCGCGGGGCTTGAAAGTCGCTTTGTTAGAGCAGCATGACTTTGGCAAGGGAACTTCCAGCCGCTCTACCAAGCTCATTCACGGCGGCGTTCGCTACTTGGCGCAAGGTAATATTACGCTCGTTCGAGATGCACTCCATGAGCGCACGCGACTGCGCAAGAACGCTCCGCATGTGGTGCATGAGATGTCCTTCATCGTGCCTTGCGCCAATCGAGCGCAGAAGTATTGGTATACCTTTGGCTTCAAAGTCTATGATTGGTTGTCGGGAAAAAGCGGTTTTCGTAGAGCCCGCGCGATCTCGAAAGCAAAATGCCTTGAACTAGTGCCTACTCTTCAACCCTCTCAGGCTGTGGGCGGGGTACTGTATGCCGATGGACAATTCGACGATTCCCGCTTATTGCTAAACCTGTTGCAAACCTCGGCGGAGTGCGGGGCGATTATCGTCAACTACGCTCGCGTGCAGACGCTGAACAAAAACGCGGCAGGCAAGATTAGCGCCGTAGTGTTTAAGGATCTAGAGTCAGGCGCAGAGCACACCCTCAGAACGCGCTGTGTGGTTAACGCGACGGGACCGTTTTGCGATGCAATTCGAAAAATGGACGACACGCAGTGCGACACGATGCTCTCGGCCAGCCAAGGTGTGCACATTGTGCTTGAACGATCGTTCCTGCCTGGACAAACCGCTGTGATCGTGCCAAAGACTAGTGACGGACGGGTGATCTTTATGATCCCTTGGCTGGGGCATGTGTTGGTTGGCACGACCGACACGCCAATCGAAGCAGTCGAGTTAGAACCATGTGCACAACCGCAGGAAATCGATTTTTTGCTTGCAACGGCTGGGCAATATTTGACCAAGCAACCGACGCGGCAGGACATTTTAAGTGTGTTTACGGGAATTCGCCCGCTGGTTGGTAAACGCGCTGCAGTACGTACATCCAAACTGTCGCGCGATCATGTGATTGTCGCCTCGCAGTCCGGCTTGGTGACGATCACCGGTGGCAAGTGGACAACCGCGCGGCGCATGGGAGAGGATTGCGTGAATCGGGCGATTCAAATTGCAGGGCTAGCGAACACGCCCTGTCGCACGTTTGATCTGCGACTACACGGCTCCGTCCAAAGTGATTCGCTCCCGGCTTCCCAGAGTGCACTGCACAACAGCGTCTATGGAACCGACGCGGCGGAGATCGATCAGCTGGTGATCGCAGAACCCGCCCTGTCAAAACCGCTGGTCGCGGGTTACTTGTTGCGCGGGGCCGAAGTAGTATGGGCTGTGCGACAGGAGATGGCTCGCAACATTGAGGACTTTCTAGCACGTCGTAGCCGACTTCTGTTTCTGAATGTCGCGGCAGCGGAGTCTGCAGCTCCCGAAGTGGCGCGGCTCATGGCTCGCGAGCTTGGGCGTGATCGCGCTTGGGAAGTCGAGCAAGTCAACGAGTTCAAGCGGTTGGCAGGCAACTATCGCTGTTAATGAATCCTTAGTTTTTGGGAAAGGCAGTTCTTTGATGCATGCATATGTGGCTGAGTTTATTGGGACTGCGATCTTGATTCTATTGGGCAATGGCGTGGTCGCGAACGTCGTGTTGGCACGTACCAAAGGGAACAATAGCGGTTGGATAGTGATTGCTGCCGGATGGGGAATCGCCGTTTTTGTGGGCGCCTTCTGTTCTGAAAAATTCAGCGGAGCGCATTTGAATCCCGCCGTCAGTGTAGCGATGTTCATTGCGGACAAGCTCACATTAGAAGATACCCTGGGCTTTGTTGTCATGCAGATGGCCGGTGCTATGTTGGGTAGTTTGTTGGTTTACATTTTCTATCGCGAGCACTTTGCTGTAACTGACGACGCGGATGCGAAACTGGCGTGCTTTTGCACTGCGCCTGCTATTCGCAATCTTGGCCAGTCGTTTGTTTGCGAAGCGATCGGCACCTATGTCTTAATACTCCCCATTTTTTTGATGGTTTCACCTAGTTTTGATTGGGCAGCCGCAACGGCAAGCGAAATTCCGAAACTTGGACTGGGCACTTTGGGATTGTTGCCAGTCGGGGTGCTCGTGTTCGGCATCGGATTGTCACTGGGAGGAACAACGGGTTATGCGATCAATCCTGCGCGTGACCTTGGGCCGCGTTTGGTCCACGCATTGCTACCCATTCCAGGCAAACGCGATAGCGACTGGGGCTACGCATCGATTCCCGTCTTGGGGCCACTCGTCGGTGCAGCGCTGGCAGCCTTCACCTTTCGGATGCTCGTTGGCTAGAGTAGTTTCGCACGCCCTGAGGCACGAAGGGCGTGCTGAAGTGCCCAGCAAACTTTGCCATTGCTCATGCGCTGCCACGCCCATCGCTTCGCTCTGAGCGTGCCACCCCAATTCAATAAGTAGGCCTCACCGAGGTTGGCGTGGCGGTGAGTACGGATTGTTGGGGTCGAGCGTGACTGCCCGATCGCTATTCTCCATACCTGGCGTGGGAAGTTGGGTCGAGGTTGTTTGTCCGGGAGCTGGGGTTGGTCTCCGCGCTACATAGACTGCAAGAACAAGAAAACACATTGCGAATAGGTGAATCGCCAAGCGAACGAAAGATGAGACGGCGTGCGCCATAATCCCATCGCCTCCGAGTACAAATCCCCAGCTCAAAACCACCTGAAATGCGGTTTGCAGCAACGAGCCAAATATCTCCAGCGCGGCCCCTATCGCTAGATAGAGCGAAGGGCGGGGATAGCGTCGGCTAAAATATATGGCGACTACCAGTAGGACTACATAAGCTGCGATATTCATCAAATTGATGAACGTAAATACAAATCCGATTGAAGACATTTCTTAACTATTTCCTGCTCTCCAGCTGGGCTTTGAGAAAGCGTTCCAGCTGTCGGCGCAGATGAGGGTCGCGGGGATCCAGTTGAATGCAACGATGCATACTATCGATTGCTGCAGAAAACTGATTCAAACGAAATTGCACTTCCGCCAACGTGTCCAATAGCACCGCCGAGTGGGGTGATAGCTCCACTGCAGTTTGCGAATGCTCGAGCGCTTCCTCAAGTTTCAAATTGCAGCGTGCGTACATCCAGGCCAAATTATTGTGCGTGGTTGCATCCTTTGGCCAGCTTTCCAAATGCGCTAACAATCGCTTTTCAAATCGAGCCAACATGGCGTCCGCGACCAGTTGATTCCCGCTAGCAACCAGTTCGTGATAAGTATCCTCGACCACTTCGATACCCTGTGGTTGCAAGTCCTCCGCCACCTGAACGTGTCGCCCGAACGCCGCCATGTCGTTATTCATGGCGGCTAGGGTCGCACGTCGAGTTCGTTCTTTGGTCCCAATGGATGCGTAGAGTGATGGCGGGTAGCTGCGTGGCTTCAGGACGCTCACCCACGATGCCAATATCGCTCGATGGAGGTTGGCGGATAGCTCAATGTCTTTCAATTCATCAGCCGTTTGCGAATACTCTAGCGCTATTCCCACGAAACTCTGCTGCTGGATCGCGATACCATCCGGCGTGTCGCAAGCAGCAAGTAGAAACGTCGGCTCGATGTATTCTCGCGCTAGCTGGTAGCGACCGGACTCGTTCAACCGCTGGGCAACTGTGAACCACGAATTGGTTCCCATAACCATCAGCGGCCGAAGCCATCGCGATTTCTTCAAGGCTTGAGACTCGGTAACCCGCCCCAACATCAAGAGTGAATTGGCTTCGTCGAGTATGGCTTCCTGCCGACTGCCGTCGACACGGCGGATGGCGGAAAAGTATTCAATGGCGTTCTTCAAATTGCCGCGTTCTTTTAGAGTCTTTCCGGCATAAGCCCATAATTCCACACCACCTTGTCCAGGTTCGCGGGCGAATTGTAAGGCCAAATCTGAAAGTCCAACGCCATCAGCGAGCTTAGCCAATTCACTCAGTTGGTAAGAGGATAAAGCATCGTTTTGTGACATTTTGGCGCGGGCTCGCGCCAGCCATGCGCTAATCGTCTTGCCATACTGTGGCCCGAAGTACTCGCGGTTGTACGCGTAAAGTTGCTCCAGGGTTTCCCATTTGTTTTCGTGGCCTGCAGCATCTTCGACATCCGGTGCCGTTTGATAAAGCACATCGGCCGACATGACGCACTCGGGATACAACATGGACAGCACTCGATCATGCACGGAGTCATCCATCTTGTCGTAGTTTGCGGCCAGAATATCCAGAAAGCGATGCCGAGCTTCAGAACGGGTCATTCCAGAAGCCAGCAGTTGCCAATAGAAATCCCCACGTTGGCGTGCCACCCGGCAAACGTTCACCAAGACTTTAAAAGTCTCATCGGCTTCCGTGAATTTTCCGAGCACATGCAAGTCGTTTGCGAGTTGCACCGTGCTCCGGAACAACGGTAAATTCGAGAGTTGCGATTTTTGTGCTTCGGTCAACAAAGCGTCGCGCCGCTTGGATAGCCACTCGTCGAAGTTACTGAAGTCTGCGGCCAGCCCCATGGAACTCAAGGCTGCCTCTTGCTCGCCACGAACTAAGCACAGGGACCATGCCGCTTCAGGATTGTTCTCAAGCAAAAAATCCTGCACAATTTGTGCCCGTCCACTCAGGAGCATGCCTGTCAGCACGCGCTCGAGGTTGCCTGGATCCACTTGCAGCTTGGTAAGCATGTCAAGCACGTGGCGATCGGATTTGATGTACTTTGCATTTAAAGGGGCGTTCTTGATTTCAGCATCGTGATCGTCAGCCGCTTTTTTCTGATTTTTCTCGGCCTCTTCGGTTGGAGGCGCCGTGCCGTCGACCTTCGGAATAATGGTATCCCAAATGGCCTCACTCTCGGGCAATTGACCAGCGAATTCGAGCATGACAGCTCGCGCTGCCTCCTGCCCCGTCGATTTCCGCGGACCTACCAAACCGAGCATTACCTCCGGGTCGGAGAAGGCATTCCATTGAAATCCTCGAACCGCTAAATCGGCTCGTAGTGCGATGGGCGCGGCGGTCTGCTGTACTTCAGCGTGCTGAGCCTTCAGGAACTGACTCCACGCCTGTACGGTGGGGTTCGCTGCGTCGAGATCAGGCGGCTCCAGTCCTTGCTTGAACGCGATCCACAGCGCCTGCTGGTAGGGAATGATTTTGCGAACAACTGGCCAAGCCAACTCGACTTGCTCTTGCTCTAGAGCTTCATCGACTAAAAGATTCATGCGCGAGTAGGCTTGTTCCGAGGACCGCAGCGTCTCCAGCAACTCGGCGTTCATATCGAGCAGTTGTACGGCTACATTCCAATATCCTCGTTCGCAGAGCTTGACCAGGGCGGACTCGGGGGAACTGCTAAGATCACTCAGCAATTCGGCCGCTTCCTTGGGCTCATCCACAGCCACGTTCAAACGAATTAACATTTCCAGCGTACTGGCGGTTTCAGCTTGCTGTTTATCGGTGGACACCATCGCGGCTTGAATCGCTTCCAAAGTCGGTTTGCCCGCGCGCCACAACTGCACAAACGACTCGCGACGCAACTGGAAACTATCGGAGCCGAGATTCGCGATCCAAGAAGCTATTTGTTCCGATGAGGGAATGATGGCAGGCTGCGAAGAGGTCGGTTGCCTGTCCAAACTCTGCTGCGCGGGCTTCGTGTCGCCAACTACTGAAGCCGACAGCCCATGGACTGAAAGCCAAATTGCTAGCCAGTATTTTATGAAATCCATCTAGGTCACCAAGATTTGTATTCGCGTTGACGGTCCTCGAATCCCAGTGTTGGACCGTCCTTTATCATATCAGTTTCTCGCGTTTGGCGGGCATCCCACAAGCTCGGCGCGTCTTTCTCCCGCCGCTTCTTGCTGGGTTGGCAATCGCCCAATCGCTTCAGGTGCTCTCGAGGTTCCACTTCAACCACAGTGCATTCCCAACCACCGTGATGTCGCTTGCACCCATGGCGAGTGCCGCCCAGAGGGGGCCGCTATCGCCGAGGATCCCGAAGGCCGCCAAAGGAATGGCGAGTGCATTGTATAGAAATGCAAAAAACAAGTTTTGCTTGATCGTTCGTAATGTCGCTCGCGAAAGTTGAATGAGCTCTGGAATGGCTGAGACTCGGTCACCAGGAATGACGACGGCGGCGGCTTCGATCGCTACGTTGGTGCCCGTTGACATGGCGATGCCGAGCCCCGAAGTGGCGAGCGCGGCGGCGTCATTTAAGCCATCGCCGACCATGATGACATCTCGACCTAGCGATTGAATGTGAGCGGCTTTGGACTCGGGAGTAGCTTCGGACTGAACGGCGTTCGCGTCGAGCCCGAGTTCGGTGGCAATGGCTTGAGTGGCAGCGCGCCGGTCCCCGGAGAGGATCGAAACACTGATCCCAGATTGCTTGAGACTGGCGACAGCTGCGATCGCATCGACGCGCAGTCGATCATTCAAGGTGAGTGTGCCGATACAAACTCCATCGACCACAACACGAGCCGATGTGTGGGCATCACGCTCGACTAGGATCGTGCGGCCTTCGACTTGACCTTGAACCCCTCGGCCGGGCAGGGATGCGAAATTGCGGACTGTCGATAGCTTGAGGCCACGAGTTTGAGACTCATTCACTATAGCCTTAGCGATCGGGTGTTCGCTGGGGGACTCAACGGAGGCGGCGATTTGTAGGAGCGCATCGGGGGTGTAATCCTGGCTGGGTGTGATTTCGGTGATTTGAGGTTTTCCGGACGTAAGTGTGCCTGTTTTATCAAACACAACTCGCGTCGCGCGACCGATACGTTCAAGCGCTTCGGCGCTGCGAATTAAGATGCCACGTCGGCTGGCGGCTCCGGTACCCACCATCACAGCCATCGGCGTGGCGAGCCCGAGCGCACAAGGGCAAGAAATAATCAGTACAGTCACCGCCGAGATAATGCCCTTTGGAAAATCGCCAGCGACCCACCAGCCGACGGCTGTAAGCAAAGCAATCGTGATTACAGTAGGCACGAAAATCGAAGAGACCTGGTCGGCCAAGCGTTGGATCGGTGCCCGGCTGGTTTGTGCCCGCTGAACAAGGCTGGCGATGCGCGCAACCGTTGTATTGCGCCCATCGACGGTTGTTTCGACAACTAGCCGTCCGGTTGTATTCATCGAGCCAGCCACCACGCTGTCACCAAGTTGCTTTTCAACAGCCATCGATTCGCCAGTGACGATCGATTGATCGACGGCGGAATGGCCTTCGACTACCTTTCCATCGACGGCGATTCGCCCACCGGGCCGGACAATCAATTTTGCACCGGCTTGAACTTCTACGCTGGGGATGATCTTCGAAGTACCATCGGTTTGAATGACTTCTGCCGTTTCAGGTTGCAAACGAAGCAGTTCGCGGACCGCAGAACCGGCGGAGGAGCTCGCGCGCGCTTCGAACCAATGACCGAGACTAACGATGCCGAGTAGTCCACAGGCTTCGGCAAAATAGGTCGTATGATCGAGCCCGAGTAGAAGCACAATCGTCGAGTAAACGAAGGCTGTTGTCGCGCCCATTGAAATCAAACTGTCCATGTTGGTCGTACCGCGCAGGGCAGCTCGCCAAGCTGATCGGTAGAACGCGGAACCCGCGAAGACAATGATCACGAGCGCGCCGACGAACATCACCCAAGCCATCCAGGGCCCGTGCCAATGCATTGCGACCGCTGTCCAGTGTGACGCTTCGAGTGGCAGCCACAAGCCCATACCTACGATCGCACGGTAGCGCCAAGTTCGCTCGTTGGCCTGTTGTTGCCGTTCGATATCGCTTTGGTCAAAGAGATCTTCAGTCGCTTGAATCAATTCGGCAGTGAAGCCTCGGTTTTGAATGGCTTTCACTAAATCGATGACTTTTAGACTCCGACCCTCGACTTCGGCGGTTCCAGCAGCAAAGCTGACGCTGGCACTCGTCACATCCGAGCGACCTTCCAATGCCGCTTGTATGCCAGCCGCACAGCCAGTGCAGGTCATGCCAGTTACGCGTAACCGAATCGCGCCCGGGTTTGTCTCGCCCAGTTTGGTCGCTGGCGTTAAGTGGTCGATTTCGGAAGGCAGATTCGGCAATTGCATGGGTTGAGCTCTTGATTGACCTTCAAGTACCAAGTGGCTCGAATCGATCCAAAGGAACTTCACGCTCCCATTCTAGCAGCGACAGCGCTGCCGAGTTAATTTCAGTTAGGCTGCAATAACCAAAACGTAGTACAGGTACGGCAACAGAGTCACGAAGATCAGTACCCAAGCGGTGACCCAAACCCAGCGTTTGACACGTGACTGAGGCTTCTGAGCCGCTTGGTTCGGAAACTCATCCGCTAGGTACTCCTCATAGTCAAAGTCGTCCGCATGTTCATCGTACCCTCCACCTTCAGACGCCATGTGCGAGTCAGCGTCATGATCCTCGATTTTGTGCGCCGCTTTTCTTGGAATTACTGGGTTTCCTGGAATTACTGGTTTTCCCACTGGACCAATCTGGCCATCGGACTCGAACGGATGGCTGGCCGATGTGCGAGGCAAATTGCTCTTATGGCAATAATGACACTTGAGCGCGTTGCTACGAATTCGCTTTCCACAAGAGGAACAATCGATGAAAGTCAAGCTTTGGACCATGTTCCATGCTCTGTAGTTGTGCTGAGCGACGGCAATCTCTACCAAAAAAATCGCGGTACTACAGCAACTTTACTGCGCTACTGCGTTGAATCCAATCCCCAAATGTGCACTTACTGTAAATCAACCACTGGCTAGCAAACGCGCTGAAAGATATACTTCGCGGTTTGAATTTCTGGCGCGAAAATCGCTTTCGGGCCGCGGACGACTGCTGTGCAGTCGATAGGGGAAGTCGATTTATGGCTGGTAATGCTCCGGTGGATAGCGGCGGGGTGGGAGAGTTAGCGGACGAAAAAATTCTGGTGCTGGACTTCGGTTCCCAGTATGCCCAGCTGATCGCGCGGCGAGTCCGCGAACAGAATGTCTACTGCGAAATCGTGCGACATAACTTGACGGCCGAAGTGATCCGCGCGAAGAAGCCTTGCGGCATTATACTTTCCGGCGGACCTTCGAGCGTCTATGAGGAGGGTGCGCCACGCTGTGATCCAGGCATTTTTCAGCTGGGAATTCCAGTGCTGGGAATTTGTTATGGAATGCAGCTCGCTTGCGACACTCTGGGCGGTCGAGTGGGGCATTGTAACACGCGCGAGTTTGGTCGGGCTTCGCTGAAAATCGGCAAGGCAGAGCACTTGCTTGCAGGCTTGCCTGAAAAGATCGATGTGTGGATGAGCCACGGGGATCAAGTCAACGAAGTTTCCGGAGACTTTGTGCCTCTGGCCGCAACGGACACATGCCCATTCGCGGCCGTTGCACACAAACGACTACCCGTGTTCGGTTTGCAGTTCCATCCCGAGGTGACGCATACGCCGCTCGGTGGAACCATCCTGCATAATTTCTTATACAACGTTTGCGGATGCGAAGGTCGTTGGCATCTTTTTGATTTTGCCGAGCGAACGATCAAGTCGCTCCGCGCACGTATCGGTTCGGATCGCGTCATTTGCGGACTATCGGGCGGCGTCGATAGCGCCGTTACGGCAGCTCTACTCTATAAAGCCATCGGGCCACAGCTCAGTTGCATTTTGGTCGACAACGGCCTGCTTCGCAAAGACGAACAAGCAGCCGTGATCGCCGAGTTCTCCGAGCATTTCAAAGCAGACTTGCATGTGGTGCAAGCCGAAGAGCGTTTCCTTAGCCAATTGGCTGGCATCACCGAGCCACAGGAAAAACGCCGTCGCATCGGTTACATGTTCGTCGATTGTTTCAAAGAAGAAGCGGTCAAGATCTCCGGCGCGAAGTACCTCGCACAAGGCACGCTGTATCCGGATGTGATCGAAAGTGGTGCAGCCGCCGATGGACCTGCGGCAACGATCAAGTTGCATCATAACGTTGGCGGTTTGCCTGAGCAGTTGGGTTTTGAATTGGTCGAACCGCTGCGCGATCTTTTCAAGGATGAAGTTCGCAAGCTCGGCCTGGAACTCGGCCTGCCCGAGCACTTGGTGTGGCGTCATCCTTTTCCAGGTCCAGGTTTGGCCGTACGTTGTTTGGGTGAGGTCACCAAAGAGAGGCTCGACGTGCTCCGCGAAGCCGATCAGATTGTCGTGAACGAAATTAAAGCAGCTGGTTTGTATCGCGAGACGTCGCAGACGTTCGTCGTTTTGCTGCCAGTGCAAAGTGTCGGTGTCATGGGCGATGCGCGGACCTATGAAAACGCGGTCGCCATTCGTTCGGTCAACACCGATGACTTTATGACCGCCGATTGGAGTCGCTTACCCTACGATTTGCTGGCTCGTATGAGCACACGTATCATCAACGAAGTTCGCGGCGTGAACCGCGTGTGCTACGATATCAGTAGCAAGCCACCCGCAACAATCGAGTGGGAGTAGCTCCATTGTCGCGCAGCGATTAAATAAATAGCCGGTGGTAAGCGCAGCGCCACCATCGGTTTACTTGTCGCACTAGATTTTGCGTCCTGAAGGGATGCCAGAGAGAGCTGTAATGCCGAATCGAGTTTTTGCTGTCACGACACTTTGCATTACACTCGGCTGCATATCTCAGGCGAATTCTCAGCTGCCGCTCCCATCCATCCACGTCAGCCAAGACAAGCTACACTTTGAGGATTCCAACGGTAAAGCCTTTCGGGTATGGGGAGTGAACTACGATCACGATGATGCCGGGGCGTTGATCGAAGACTACTGGACTACCGATTGGCCGCGAGTGGAGGAGGACTTTGCGGAGATCAAAGCCCTCGGTGCCAATGTAGTTCGCGTGCATTTGCAAGTCGCCAAGTTCATGTCGACTGCGGAGAAGCCGAACGCGGTATCTCTAAAAAAGCTCGGCGAGTTGCTGCAGTTGGCGGAGCGGTTACATCTCTACTTGGACATCACCGGCTTGGGTTGTTACCACAAAGCCGATTTGCCTGCGTGGTACGATCCGCTAGACGAAACGGCTCGGTGGCAAGTACAAGCCAACTTCTGGCACGCCATTGCTGAGACTTGTAAGTCGAGCCCTGCTGTGTTTTGTTACGACTTGATGAACGAGCCGATATTGCCCGGTGACAAACCAGAGACAGAATGGTTGACCGGCGAACTCGCCGGCAAACATTTCGTGCAACGCCTGACGTTGGACCTCAAGGGTCGCAGTCGCGAGCAAGTTGCGGCGGCTTGGGTGAAGTTGCTGACGGGTGCCATTCGCGAAGTTGATACGCAGCATTTGATTACAGTCGGCGCGATTCCGTGGGCGCTGGTTTTTCCAGGTGCCAAACCGCTGTTCTATGCACCGAGCGTCGGCGGGCCGCTGGATTTTGTCAGTGTCCACTTTTATCCCAAGGCTGGCGAAGTCCAAAAGGCGCTCGACGCATTGAACGTCTACAAGGTTGGCAAGCCAGTCGTGGTCGAAGAGTTCTTCCCGCTTGCCTGCTCGCTGGAAGAAGCAGCTGAGTTTATCGCGAAATCTGACACGAGTGGTTTTGTGAGCTTTTACTGGGGAAAGACGATCGAAGAGAATGAACAAGCAGGCGATATCCGCGGCGCGATCGTCGCCAAGTGGTTAAAGTACTTTCGTGAGCATGCGAAAGATGCAAAAGCCGAGTCATAAGGCTGGCTGCGTCTGAGTGCCTCGTTCCCAAACTCCCCCAGCTTGGTCTAGTTGGTCTCGTGGTCTCGTTCCCAAGCTCCAGCTTGGTCTCGTGATCTCGTTCCCAAGCTCCAGCTTGGGAACGCGGTCCTCGAAGCTCAGCTTCGCGGGCTGTGTCGGCCATGGCGGACAATCTAAACGGGAACTGGGTTGGGAAGCGGAGCTTCCCGTTTGTGCGTTCCCAAGCTGGAGCTGCTGGAGCTTGGGTACGAGCTTGAGCTTGGGTACGAGCTTAGTAATCGGGATTATCGGCCAAGCGATCAACGAATCTTTGAAACAGCTCGAGCGTTTTGGGGCTGACATGATGTTCAATACCCTCGGAGTCAATGTCGGCCGTCGCAGAGTCGAGTCCCAGAGCGATCAGAAAAGAGCGGACAATTTCATGCCGCTCTTGACACGATTTTGCCAATCGCCGCCCGGTGGCAGTCAGCTCGATGGGCCTGTAGGGCTCAGTGTGCAGCAGCCCCTCCTTTGCCAATCGCGCGACAATTCGATTGGCGGTAACGTGGCTGACACCGAAGTATTTCGCAAGTTCGACCAGCCGGCATTGCGATTTCGTCGCGATGAGCTCCGCTACAGCTTCCACGTAGTCTTCCGCGGTTTCCGTGGAATGGTCTTTGCGTGTCCGTTGGTGTCGAGTCGGTTTTGAGGTTGGTTTTGCCATGCGAATGCAGAAGGTTGAACATAGGGAGCGGTGTACATCGAGGAGAATCGGCAGCAAATTATATCGCCAGACTCGGTTCCGCGTCGTGGTGTAGGAGGTAAAGCCGACAGTTTTGTTGGAGTCCAGAGAACGGTTGGGGACAACGTTGGGGACAACCGTTCTACACAGTTTATCAGCCCTGGCTTCGCCCGCCCCTGTTGACAGAATTGTAGCATCAGCTACCTTTATTGTAGCAAAAGCTACATTTTATGCCCAGCGGGTTTGTTGTTTCAGGGGAAGTTCAAATGGGTCGAAAGGAACGTGTGCGAGGCGGATTTACGTTGGTTGAGCTGTTGGTAGTGATTGCCATCATTGGCATTTTAGTATCGCTCCTGCTGCCAGCTGTCCAAGCTGCACGTGAAGCAGCCCGGAGGATGAGTTGCCAGAACAACCTCAAGCAACTGGGACTAGCAATTCTAAACTATGAGAGCACGCATCGAGTCATACCGCCGGCGTATGTCACCAACACCCGAGAAAATCGAATAGTTCACGGAGTCGCTTGCGCGGATATCTACCGGAACTCGCATCCGGGTTGGGCTTGGGGCGCTTTGCTACTTCCGCAACTGGAGCAAACTGCACTCTACAGCCAACTTCGATTCAATGAAGCTTGTTGGTCTCCGGGAAACATCAATGCAGTAGCCACGAAGCTTCCGGCTTTTCTTTGTCCTTCGGCATCCGGTGGCAGTGACGGATTTTCGATCCTCAAGGCAACGGATCATCGACACGGGACTCCCATTTTGCGCGACGATGGTAGCCAGATTCGATTCTCGCATAGTCATTACGTCACGAACGCGGGTATTCATCAACCCTGGGGACGAGAAACGGCCTATTGCTACGATTACGAAATTGGCGAACCCATTGCCGCCAATGGGAATCGGCCCGCGCGGATCGACGGTCCGTTCTTTCCCAACGCCAAAATGCCGTTGCGGCGGATCACCGACGGTTTAACCAATACCGTTTTTCTTGGAGAACATAGTTCGATCCTCAGCCATAAGACTTGGGTTGGCGTTGTACCCACGGCGGTGACTCCCCCCAGACTCGACCTGCGACCCTGGCAATCGGAGAACAATGGAGCGGGCTGTTTGGTGGGCGTGCACAGTGGCCCGGACACCCATGATCATCCAGAAGTCATCATCCATGCGCCTAACAATCCGTTTGGGCATACCGACGAAATGTGGGGCGAGCACGGTCCAGGATGTTCCGTCTCGATGGGTGATGGATCGGTGAGATTCGTTTCGGCTTTCATCGATGCAAATGTTTGGGTGGCCTGGTCGACGCGAGATGAAGGAGAAGTTGTCAGTAATGGCGAGTAATTCAAATACGACAGGAAGCATTTCAAGTCGCAATTATCTAATTGCCTTTGCCATTGCGGTCGTTTTGTTCGGGGGTTACCAAGCCTGGCGTTGGTACGCAACTCCGCCACAACTCCAGGCTTCTCCGGAAGCCAGGAAAACGCTGGATGCGTTGTTCACCGCACTCACGGCGCGTGACAAGGCCAAATTGGCAACATGCATGGAACGAATTGAAGTACACTTTGCAGAAGGTAAGCTTAGCCAAAAAGCCACCCACGAACTTCGGATTTGCCATAAATTGGCCAACGCGGATTCGTGGGAACAGGCCGCCAAACGCCTGTATTGGATCATCTTCGAACAACCTCAATAGGTACACCATGCAAAAATTGATTGCGTTCCTGTTCGCTGCAACGCTTTGTTCAAGTTCGCTGGCTGACGACTGGCCTCAGTGGATGGGAAAGAACCGCGACAATCGCTGGGAAGCGACGAATATCATCGATCGTTTTCCGCCGGGCGGGCCGAAGGTGGTCTGGCGTTCCAAGGTGGCTGGCGGATACTCGGGGCCGGCTGTGGTTGGAGACCGAGTATTTGTTACTGATTTTGTGGCTGAAGGCGACGTCAAAGTTGATAACTTCAATCGGGCAACCTATGCGGGCAAAGAGCGGGTACTGTGCCTGGATGCAACGACTGGTAAGGAAGTTTGGAAGCATGAAGACGCAGTGACCTATGCAATTTCTTATCCTGCGGGCCCTCGTTGCACGCCGCTCGTAGATGGCGAATTTGTCTATACGCTCGGTGCCGAAGGTCTGCTCATGGGCTTCAAGGCAAAGACCGGCGATTTGGTTTGGAAACATGATTTACCTAAGGACTATTCGACCAAGAGCGCATTGTGGGGCTACGCCTCACATCCCTTGATCGATGGTCCGCGATTGATTTGCATCGTGGGTGGCACAGGGACGCATACGGTCGCTTTCGATAAACTTACGGGTAAAGAGCTGTGGCGATTCGGTACTGCAACGGAGCAAGGCTATTCACCGCCAACGATTATTAAAGCGGCTGGTGTGCGACAGTTGATCTTGGCGAATCCACAAGCCGTCAATGCGGTAAATCCAGAAACGGGCAAACTGCTGTGGACCACGCCTTACGAAGCCAGCAACGGTTCGATCATCATGTCTCCCGTTATGGTTGGCGACTACCTGTTTGTTGCTGGTTATTCGAATCACAACTTGTTACTTAAGCTGAATCAACAGAAGCCGGGCGTAACAGTTGTTTCCCAAGACAAGACAAAAAAATTTGTTTCTCCGGTAAATGTGCAACCTTATGTCGATGGCGAGACGATTTACGGAATGGATCAGTCGGGTGATATGGTCGCCTTCAAGTTGCCAGGCGGTGAGCACCTGTGGAAGAATACTGACGTGATCGGCGGGCGTTCGCAGCAATCGGAAACGGCCTTCATCGTTCGGCAAGGCGATCGCTATTTGCTATTCAATGAAAAGGGCGAGTTGGTGATTGCTAAGCTCTCTCCCAAAGGCGTTGAAGTAATCGATCGCGCGAAAGTGATCGAGCCTACCAACACGGCGTTTGGTCGCCCAGTTGTTTGGTGCGCACCCGCATTCGCTGGAACTCGAATGTACGTTCGCAACGACAACGAGTGTATTTGCGTCGAACTTGCTAAGGCATCCGGACAATAAATAGGGGCTGTGCCCAGTCAACGCGTCCGAAGTCTCTCAGGGCGACCGAACTCGCAAATTGAATTGTCGAACGTCGCCGCGATGGCGATGCATGATGGCTCGGTAAGCATTGAGCACGACAACTCAGAAATGCATGAATTTCAACCTCGTGTGAAATCTAGTTGCACGAACGTCCCGCG